>JADJXO010000013.1:300000-399000 GCA_016715825.1 Nitrospira sp.
GGAACAACACCACAAGACTAATGCGTGGAATGAAACCTGCGAACGTGCTGAGTGCGTACTGCTAGGGTATACCGATGAAGAGACAGACGCTTGGTGTAAGAAGGCGTTCGCTAAATAAGCAGCCTAACCTCTCGATTCAGCCGAACTTCCGCACAGTGGCCGATAGCGGGCATCCAAGACGGTCGATCTTGCCATTCCTCAATCGAAACTTTCGCCCAATCCGACGCCGAACGTCAGGTCGAGTTTGAGCTATACCGGGAATAGGGGTCAGAGAACAGTTCAGAGAATGAAAGGAATTGGACCTGGTGATTCGTTCTAGACGGTAGGTGGATCAATATCTGAAAGGCGGTTTGCTCGTAGGCACAGGAAGCCGCGAGACATGGTCCCGTCCTTACGATTCATTGAGGGTACGGCGTGCCCCATTGTTCACGAGCCGCGTTCAGAAAATCGACTCTGTCCCCAAGATAATTTCTCGTGACACCGCTTGCCTATCCAGGTCTTGTGCCACGAAAGCCGGGAGGTCTTCACGAACCCAGATCATTTTCGTATTGCTTTCGTCGTGAGACCGTCAGTATGTTATTCATAAGTGGCCAGGGAACCCAACGTGCCTGCGACCTTGAGCCTGGCGCTGTTTCTACCCTGTCGCAGATAAGACAATCTCATCACAACCCATTTCAGTTGAAAGGAGACCATGATGAAAAGCAAAGCGATTTTCTATCACGCAGGATGCCCCGTGTGCGTGGCAGCCGAGCAGAGCGTGGCCAACGCTCTGGATCCGTCGAAATATGAGGTGGAACACGTCCATCTCGGCACGAGCAAGGCGCGGGTGACTGAGGCGGAAGCAGCCGGAGTCAAGTCAGTACCGGCTCTGGTGATGAATGGCGCCGCGTTTCACATTAACTTCGGTGCCGGTATTGAAGCGTTAAAGTAGCCGATTCAGTCTACTGATTGCATCATGATCAGGGGGGCGTGCCGAACGGCACGCCCCATTTTTTTGAGGCCGACACGGCGTCGTGCCTGTCGGCGAAGCGCGAGCGCTAGGACAGGCTTCACACCTGACAACATCACCCTGGGCGCAATGGGCGCAGGAGTGAAGGGATATAAAGTTATCGAGAAGCCTAGCCTTGTTCAGGCAGATGCTATCGGAGGCACCGGCAGCTATCGACCCAAAGCAGAAGCATCTGACCGACCACTACAGTATGGTCCAATCGAATAACGGTATCGAAACCAACGTAACACTCCCATCGAGACCGAACCATACATCTGTTATCGATTGCTCACTGGCTACCGCTCATCCTCGAGCATCTACCCTGTGTAATGGGTAACTGGAATATATTCATCGCATCCTTCCTCCTAAATCCCATCGCCTGAGCTCATCACGACGATAGAAGTCTGAAATCGGTGGCAACAGTGGTGATATGGCTACGCCTCCCCCGGATTACGGATGGGCCACCTTCTGAAACGATCATTCCAAATGAAGTCAGCATCCCGAACACACATCTTTGGAGCGTTCGAGTGAATCAGATTTGATTCACCCTACGTATCGCTTTCGATACAGGCGACTGTGATCAGAAGATGGACTGATAGATAGCTACTTGCTCGCTCGGCAATACGTCCAACGCTGAAATTGCAGGAGATTGAGGATGACATCCGATGTGTCAACAGTCCCATTGCATGCTGGCATCTAGCTTGCGATAGACCAATGCAGCATCGCACAAGCGCAAGCTCTAGCAGGTGAACACGTCCTGGTGATCTCTGGGTCATGGAAAGGAGTTTGCGGGAGGACGATCCGCATGCGAGGTAGTGCGGAGAACCCAAGCACTGCAATGGGCTAAAGTGGCTGAGTTTGTCGGGTGTACTTCTGGAGAACCGACAACGGGTTATACGCGCAGAAAATGGCAGATCCGGCTCGTATGCGGACGGCCTAAACAGTGTTAGTCATCAAGGGCGAGAATGGAAGGTGCCAGCGTAGGGGCAGTTGTGTTTTTTGTCGCACCAGCAGAAAGACGTAGCAAGCAACACAGGTTGGAGTTTGGCCATCAATGCAAATAGGAGAAGAACCATGGCAGTTTTCACAGTCGATCCGAATCGTTTTCAGGCGGCAGGTAGCACGCAAGAGAACGCTGAGAAGCATAGGCGCTCAGTGTCAAATCAGGTGGTGGCAAATGTTCGGCCGCCACAGCCAGACAACGGAGATTTCGCGCAGGCGGACAAGCGGGGCAGCTTCAGTAAGGGCTTGAAGCATGACCCAGCTACAGGGTTGGTCGATCCGGCCGCGTTCACGGAGTTCGCGAATGCACTCTCCAGCAATCGTCTGGCGGTGTTTGCCGCCATCGAGGCCATGAATAATGTTCATCTCGGCTTCGGCGCCAATACGCGCAAATGGGTCAATCCGGTCGCGGGCCGCGCATTTGCGGTGGTCGGCGGTGATCCTCAGCAGTTCGCCATGCCTGCCGCGCCAGCGTTCGGCAGCGACGAGCTGACGTTCGAGATGGCTGAGAACTACTGGATGGCTGCGCTTCGCGATGTCCCCTTCGGCGAATATGGGTCAAGTCCAATCGCACAGCAGGCTGCGCTTGAGCTCACACAGATGCGTAACGCTGCCGTCGCCGAGCGAGCAGCGAATGGCAAGCCCGCCGAAGAACTGGCGCCGACTGCGGCCGGCGCAATCACACCTGAACTGTTGTTTCGTGGGTTGACACCTGGCGACCGCGTTGGCCCGTACCTATCTCAGTTTCTGATTCATCCAGTGCCCTTCGGCGTGCAGGGGTTCCACCAGCGCAACAAGACCCTGCGAGCCGGTCAGGACTTCATGACCGTCTGGAATGAGTGGCACGCTGTACAGAACGGGGCGAAGCGCGATTTCGTGCCCAGCCATTTCGACGATGAGTTGCATTACGTGCGCAATGGTCGCGATCTGTCGCAATGGGTGCACATCGACGTGCTGTTTCAGGGCTACTTCAATGCGTGCCTGATGTTGCTTCAGGGTGCTGGCGCTGCCTCCTCGGTGGGGGGAGCCATTGGCGCCGGGCCGTCCATGGTCAACCCATACCACCCTAGTGGGTTGAAGCAGGAGGGGTTCGGTACGCTCGGCGCCCCGGGCCACATCGGCATGATGTGCGAAGTAGCGGCGCTGGCACTCAAGGCCGTATGGTTCCAGAAATGGTACGTGCATCTGCGTCTGCGCCCTGAGGTTTACGCCGGACGCATCGATGTGGAGCGCCGTATGTCCGGCACCTTCAATCTTCCCGCGAGCCTGATGAACTCAATCGCTGTGCAAGGCAACTTGTTGCGTTATGGCTCGGCGCTGCTGCCTATGGCATTTCCAGAGGGTTCGCCGATGCACCCCGCCTACGGCGCGGGCCATGCCACGGTGGCCGGCGCTTGCGTAACCATCTTAAAGGCACTCTTCGATGTAAGCAGCGCATTCCCGAACCCGGTGGACATGACGGTGGACAAGACCGGTCATGAGACCCTCATGGCCTATACCGGGGGGGCGCTGACGATCGAAGGCGAATTGAACAAACTCGCCTCGAATATCGCAATCGGACGTAACATCGCTGGCGTGCACTGGCGATCCGACGGGACCTACTCGCTGCAGCTCGGCGAGCAGGTGGCCATCAAGCTGCTCGAAGCCTATGCGCGCAGCTATGCAGAACTGTCACCCGGCACCTTAGCATTCCGGTTCACCAAGTTTGATGGAACCCAACAGGACGTCAATGCGTAACCACAAGACTTGATGGCTAACAACAGCATGCAGCGGATGGCGCTGCGCGCCGCCGCCGCATGCTGAGCGTTAATGCAACAGAGCTGAGGACCGCTTGATAGCGGAGCGATCTCGGTGCCGAACTTCTACGCTTGGCCGTTCTTCGACCATCGGTCTCCGACCCAAAGCGGAAGTACAGGGCGTCATGTGCCCTCATCTGATCGAATATTCCGTTATCCCAGCTTCTCCCCAATCCGCTGCAGCTGCCGGTCTCACTGTCTTCAGTGACATCCGGCATTGATAGGGCAGGCATGGGCGGAGGTTCGAGCAGACCCAAGTGTAGGGGTTAGGACAGGCCTTGTTCGACCAACTCATTCTCGATCGTGACGCCCGTTCGTTCTATCAGCCGCGTGAGTAATGTGAAATGGGCACGGGAGTCAGTCGCCACGGCCAGCTGTTCAGCCGTCGCCAGTTGTAGTGTGTACACCAGTGAGGCGGAGGTCTTCAGGAGGGCAAGGCCATAGTCGAAGAGATCCGCTTCTCTGCCGATGAGCCGTCGCCGGCTGAGCTGCCGGATCCCGGCCACCGTAAAGGGAGTCGTCTCGAACGACACATCCTTCAGACGAACCATCAAGGGCTGCTCGGCATGGCCATCGTTGTGACGCCCAGTGATGTCTGTGCCGTCGAACAGACCGCGTTGGAATCGGCGATTCTCCACCAGCGCGCGATGAAAGAGCCCACGCCACGTTGAATCAGTGAGATCACGATCCACAGCGATGCAGGTGTCCGGCGTGAGCGGTCCGCTGACGTTGTACCCCTGCACCAGTCGTTTGCTGGCCAGGAGGTCGGGGAAGGCATCGCCCATCCGTTCGGGAAAGGCCGTGGTCCCGCAGAACGGACTGACTTGTATGGCCATATAGTCCCGGAAATGCACCTGCTGATACCGCTCCAGCAGCCACTGCACGGTGCGCTCGTGGCACAGATGGAACGGATAAAATATGACGCCGGATCGTGTCATGTCAGTGATTCAGCATAGCTGCTTTGCAACCGTATCGGCAAGCTGTCGTCCCAGGGGCAATGGAACGGACGCGGTTATCTTGCGCCACAGCGATTCTAACCGTTTGAACATACTGCGCTGACGATCTCTGGAGACAAACCGTACGTTGCGTAGCGAAGCATGCTCAGTGACGGACTGATAGCCCGTGGGCACGTTGGCATGCGTCATGATTGTTGGGTGGGTTCAGCATGTCCGGCGCCGTTCGTTCCTGATCACCATTGAACATCTGGCGGTGTCTCGCATCGTCCGTTCCATTGCCCCTCGGCGGAAGGACTCCTCTATGCTGAGGCAAACATGAACGCGGCAGGATCACAGGTTGATGTGGCAGGCACGACGCCGATGCTATTCAGCGCTGAGGCTGACATCTGAGAGGCATGGTTCCAGATCTGGTCACTAGGAGGAGAGGCGTGTGGCGGGATATGACCGCTTCCGTTCTATTGGCCCAGTTATGGCGAACGTTCATGTGACAGGGCTGGGGACCGCTTTACGTCGGTGCGATCTTGGCACCGAACTTCCGTTTCTGGCCGATGTCAGTCCTCGACCCAAAGCAGAAGTACTGGATTGACCGCTACCAGAAGGGGGTCTTACGCCGATCCGCATAAGAACTCGTGATACATGGTCGATGGGCCGTAACTCATTGCACCACCATCGATGATGGGATACTGTTTACGATCATTGAAGGTGTGTGACACGGATAGAACATGACAGATCCGGTTCTTATAGGGATCGGCCTAAACATTGTTAGACCTTCGACGAGCGATGCTCCATGATTACTCGGCGCACCATCCTTCAATCACTTGGTCTTCTTACAGCAGCCACTCTGCTTGGCAGCACAAAAGAAGTTGTTGCGATGGCGAATCGTCAAGACGTGTGGTTCATGCCGGACGAGAGTGACCCTCACGAACGCACCTGGATGGCGTTTGGTGCCAGCCAAAAAATATGGGGCAGGAAGCTCTTGCCGGATGTTCAGCGCAATATCGCGACGATTGCCCTCACCATCGCCAAGTACGAACCAGTCTCAATGCTGGTTCGGCAGTCTGACCTACCACGAGCCCAACAACTGATGGAAGACAAGGTTGATCTGATTGTCTGCCCGCTTGATGATGTGTGGATGCGTGATACCGGTCCGGTTTTTGTCGTGACGGAGCATGGTGGCAAAGCTGGAGTTGATTTCAACTTCAACGGCTGGGGAGAGAAGCAGCACTGTGACAACGATGCTGAGGTCGCCGTGTTCGTCGCTCAGCATGTGGGTGTGCGCCGCATGCAAACCGACTTGGTACTTGAGGGTGGCGGGATTGAGGTCGACGGACACGGCACCGCGATCATCACCGAGAGTTGCGTGCTCAACGAAAACCGCAATCCTGGTGTCAGCAAAGCCCAGTGCGAGCAGGAGCTGAAGCGATTACTTGGCGTGGAGAAGATCATCTGGTTGCCCGGCATCAAGAGCAACGACATCACCGACGGACACACCGATTTCTATGCGCGCTTCGCGCGCCCAGGGGTGGTGATTGCTGGCTATGATCCTGATCCGAAGTCCTTCGATCATGCGGTGACAAAACGGCATCTGGACATGCTGCGCAAGGCAACGGATGTCAAAGGCCGAACACTGGATGTGGTGGTGCTGGAGGCACCTTCAAGGATTCGAGAGACGTTTGCCAACGACGACTTCGCCGCCGGCTACATCAATTTCTATGTCTGTAATGGCGCAGTGATTGCCCCTGAGTTTGGTGATCCGCGAACCGATGGGGCGGCTCAACGCGAACTGCAACGAGCGTTTCCTGGGCGTGACGTGGTCCAGATCAACGTTGACGCAATCGCAGCTGGCGGCGGAGGTATTCATTGCACGACACAGCAAGAGCCGAAGGTCTAACACGTCAATCCAGCGGACTGCCTACGGCAGCCGCTGATTTCCAACGTTAATGAGACGGGGCTGAGGACCGAGCCAATTCAAGCGACAACGGAGGTGCCGGTGCTAGTGGACTCGAAATAGGGGTGATTCGAAAATCGATCGAGCCGCGACCTATTCGAGGATCAATGAATTGATTGCCTGGTTTGCCGTCAGTCCCGACAACGGGGTCAGCACCTCGACCTCGAGGCTGGGGCAGAACACGGCACTTCCGCGCTCCGAGAAGTCCACATCGATATTGTTCTCGAGGTCGAGGCCGTCCTCCGGATCATAGAGAAGTTCGAGGGATACCTGGAACACCACGGAGGCACGGTTGGGAACGACCAGCTGGCGGTGACTGAGGGCGAACTGCTCGAACGAAAACGACTGTGACTTGAAGCTGGCTCCTTGGAAGATATGGCCACCTTCCGCGCGCAAGGAAGTGATGGTCTGCCGGTGCGTCGGTTGGAAGTCCGGGTGCCTGGTCTGATCGTTTGAAGTGCCGGTGACTGGATCCGTTCCCCACCCGAACCAGCGGATGATCGCAAGAGACGCATTGACATTCAATGTCTGGACAGCGCCGGAGAAAATCCCAGACTTGGCCTGGACCGAACAGCCGCCGTTGACGATGAGCGATGACCGGACGTTCACCACCGCAAACGAATCCGTCTCGTTGGACCAGAGAAAGAAGAAGACGAAACGCGTGGAATTGGACTCTGTCGGGTCACCAACGCGCACCCTGACGAAACTGTTCATCGATTCCACGTGGGAGTCGATAAAGATGTTGAGCTGTGGGTTCGGGAGTTGCCAGATGAGAAACGGCTTGTCCAGTGAGACGATGGCCGGAATGAAAGGCGCGCCAAGCAGCTTGGCCGCTTGGCGGCGCGCCGTCATGGCACTCCGAAACGTGGCAGTCGACGCTCGCATATTCTTCGCCGCGACAGCTCGCTCCTTCGCGAAATCCGCGCGGAGCGCGCTCTGATCCTGGGCGACCAGCTTCCTAAACTTCGACCCGTCGAGCCCGGCTTTCTCGAGCACCGAATCGACCATGGCCGCGGCGGCGCGGCGTCTGTGGGAGGTTATCTGGCGGCGAGAGTTGGCGCTGCTCTGGTCGGTCGGAATCTTGCCGCTCTTCATGATCGTGATGATGTGTTTCAGCTCTGATTTGTCGACGGCCATATGAACCCTCGGTATCGATAGGATTTTTAAACGGATTTTCCCATGACGGAAGCTATAGCGGAGCATCCGCAGAATTGTCAATCCATTTTCCAGTTGATAAAAAACTCCTCTCTTCCACCGTCGGCTCAGCCGGAGAGCGGTCGGTAAGCGCGCGAAAGGTTCTGAATCCGCGCCGCTCGCTCGCGAGCGGCTGCGTCGGCTTGTGTTTGGCAGGCGGTTTTTGACTGCCAGATTGTCTGGAATAGATCGACTCGACGATCCGGGGCGCGGGTCGGCAGACCCAGATGTGTGAGGATCTTGTCAATCACGGCAACTCTTCGATAGCCGTGATGATCTTCAACGTTTCGGCCCGGTATAACAAAGGGGTCTGACCCCTTTTATTCACCAGAAGGGCGGATTTTGCACGTGGTGTTCACCCTCAGAGAGGGAAAAGTACGGCCGATCAGCGCCCGACCCGCGCACAAGAAGGAGAGAGAGCTCTATGAAGCATACCTACGCGAAATCTGAAAAAGCTTACGCACGCACGTCCGTGTTCGAGCGGAAGAAGATCCTCGCGGCCGCCAAGCGGCTGAAGAAGAGCCGCAAGCTGCCGACGAGCATTGCGCTTGAGGAACACACCATCAACGAGTTGAAAGCGCTCGCGGAGTGGCGTGGCGTACCCTACCAGGTTCTTATGCGCATGTTCATTCTGGAGGGCCTTCACAAGTCGCAAGCGGCAGTCGCACGCTGACATTCGATCCTACCCACGCGCACTGGTGAAGCGCTGATGGCGCACACCGCAAAATAGAGAAATGAGTAGGGGAATGCGGCTCAGAGAACTATTTCGTTGCAGGAGGGCATCGGCGAGAACGTTGGACGGCTATTCATCGGAGAAACACGGGGGCAACCAAAACCAGCTATGGCCCGCAAAGAAATAGCACACTGACCCCCATTCTTCTCTTGGGGATGATGTGACGTTCGCTGATCTATTATGCCCGATCTCCACGAAGCAAAAGCGCGGTCACCGAACAATCGGTTCAACCGGAGCCGCGGGCTGCGCGGTTTCTGAAGTCAACGTTGGTTGGCCGCGGCCCGGCTAACCGAGGCGCTAATGCAACAGGACTGAGGACCGCTTTAAGGCGATGCGACCTCGTTGCTGAACGTCCGCTCCTGCCGATGGCAGTCCTCGACCCAAACCGGTCGATCGCCGAATTGAGAAGCGGTCGTTCAACGTCTGCGTTCTTATGGTAGGCGGTTGAGATTATTACCAGAGTAGTGCTCTGCTGCATCTCCCTGTCGTAGGCTTGTCTTCGCTCTGCGTGCATGCTCCTGCCCCTGACAATCAACCAGACCTGTATACCGAGAGGACTTCAATGATGTTACGGCCTATGCTGAATTGGGGATGCAGGAAACACCCTCCGACTCATTTACGAGCCGACCTCGCGCCTTACCCAGCCTTGGAAGCGGTCAAAACATGGTTCAGACACATCTGTTGTGAATCATGGTGTCGCATCTGATGCCTGATGTTTTTCGGGTCGGATCAGATTTGGCTTTCCCTCTTCACCGACGAAGACCACCAATAATCTCAACGGGACCTCGCCTAAGTTCTTTGCGCTATGCACGGTGTTCACCGCCTCCAGAAACCCACTCCCAGCGTGAAATGTCTGTCGAGCGCCATCCTCAAATTCCACCGTCATGGTTCCCTCAAGGACATGGACGTAGGTGGGCACGGCATGCATGTGGCGACCGTTCTCCTTCCCCGGTTGGATTTCAACCAGGACCGAGGCCATTTCCGCCTTATCGGTTTTGGGATATTCGATCTTCTGGCCACTGATCGTCGTTGAACCTTTCATCACCGCTGTCACGGTGAAATCTTGTGGCTCTGCACGCACTGCCACGGTCGTCTGGATCAAGACCAGAATCAAGAAGACTGAGAACAGTATTCTCATCGTCGTACCCCCATTCGCATCTGTTGTTGAACTAGAGAACGCGCATGCCTCGCGCCCTTGAAAGCGGCAGGAAGACATCGCGCACCATCACCTTCCCATTAAGCCGGGCATCCCCTTCAGCAACGGAAATGGTACCACAGTGATGGTTCATCATTTTTATCATGACCAGCCGAACCGGCGCGGGCTCTATTTGTCCTCTTGGCCGTCAAGGTGTGCCGAGCCGGCTGGCCAGGGGATCCGGGGACGGATCGCCACCGAGAACAAGAGGCCACACCCTCACTCATGGATGTGGATCGGAGTAAGCCAGCACTCCTCTTCGCATCGCGTGGCGGTCCGCCCTGCGGACAGTGCTTGAAGCGCATGCTAACCCCTCAAGTTGGCCGATGGCAGTCCTCGACCCGGAACTACCTGTCTCGTTTCCGCGAAGTGGTCGTAACAATGAGGTGAAGCAGGACTATGCGGTTCTAATCGTGACCGGCATGGGGAAATAACACGGTGTCAGGAGCCATATCCCCTGACGTCTAGCGGCCCGCGCCACCTGCGCACCCTTGACACTTTCGCGCAGCAAGCTTAGCGTACTTGGCATCCCATGACCCCACCAACTGCTGCTCCAGCAAAGGTCAATCCTAAAGTTCTTCTCATTTCATTCCTCGCAGCACCTATCCTTATGGGAATAATTTTTCTGAACCCTTCGTGGGAACCACTTCGCAGTCTAACCCAATCCCCTGGCTGGATCCCTGTTGGTCGAGTCATAGGCTCTGCAGTTGTTCTCTTTATGCTGTGGAGTTCATGGCGCTATGAGCATCATGTGAAACCAAGGACTGCGGACATGCTTAGACAGAAGGGAATGGATCCTGAACAAATAGGTTTCACAATAACAACAGCTGAATGCTCGTCGGGTACAGTTGTAGGAATCATTTTGTATATGCTTGGCACCTCTAGCACCGAGTTTTGGTGCTTTGCAAGCATTTCAATCGTGGCGATTCTGTTCTGGGCTTGGCGCTATAGAACCTTCCTGCTGCAGACACCCACACCGTAAACCTTGGAAGAAGATAGGGGGACAGCAACTGTCTTCTCAGTCAAGCGCTGAAGTGAGCATTGTCGATGCATCCTCGAAAAGTCTCGCATAGGAATCAAGGGGCAGCTCAGTACGATCTCGGCACCGTACTTCCGCTCGTGGCCGACACTTGCCTGATGCCCTGACAGGCAAATCACGACCCAAAGCCGAAGTCCACGACCGACCGCTATCAGAAGGCAGGGGTTTACACCGATCCGCATAAGACGACGATCTCATCGCGGTAGTGGGGTGGAACCTATCCTGCGGCAATGGGTTAAGACTGGCGATCGGTGCGTGCCGCCGTTTTAGGCAGAAGTAGACAATCTGCCGTAACGGGATATTATACAGTCTGTCTAAACATTGTTAGTGTTACTTAAAACATGAAAAGAGCCATCTCCATACTTCTTTTTTTGGCCGCTTGCACGCTTGCGAACGCGGCTGAACCAGACGTTCTCGTGAAATTCTTCGGCCACGCTGGAATCGGCGACAAGCGCTCGGTTTACCACGGGGAAATGCTTAAACACTACACGGACAAACCTACAGTAGGCCAAGGCCTGCCACGCAATGTGCAGGCAACATTCAGGAAACTAGAAGAATCACAATTCCGTTCCGTCTACGCCGTACTTCTGAGCGATGGGCACAAGTCTCAGGATTGGTATGCGTTCCTAGTAAAGGAGAACGACCGCTGGAAGATCAGCGCGGTTCGTAACTTGGCACTCTCCGGAGTGTTCCATATAGCGTTGCAGCAATTGGAACAAAAAAATCCGAGATCCGAAAAGGAGGAATGGCAGTACCAAAATATGCTGCTCACTATCAAGAGCGACCGTGAATTGAAAGAGTACTTGAAGAGCAACCTAGCTGACTTTAGAAATGTGGTTACGTTGTATTCAAAGGGCGATAAAGAACAGTCTGATAAAATGGCAAAGCGCCTTTTAATCGACTTTATAAAAGATATCAACGGAGCTATCGAATTCAATATTGGCGGTATTATTGATAACACGGTTGGCTATCTATATGTACCGCCTGGATCGAAACCGCCAACAATGGATCCAAGCGAGTTCATCTACGTCGAAGAAATAGCCGATGGCTGGTACATCTATAAGACAACGTAACTCTAACAACCGGTTCGAGCTGACCTCGAGGTCGCTGCGCTTCCCCACGGCAGCTTAACCGTAATGTTCGACAGGGCTGAGGACCGCTTTATGGCGGTGCGATCTCGGCGCCGAACTTCCGCGCCTGGCCGATGGCAGTCCTCGACCCGAAGCAGAAGTCCACGACCGACGGCTATCAGAGGGAATTTGACTTACGCTGAGGCTGGTCCAAAAACACATCTTCTAGGCCGCGCCTGCCCATTGCGGTATCTACCAATTGGTTT
The DNA here is from genome assembly GCA_016715825.1 of Nitrospira sp. Classification (NCBI taxonomy): domain Bacteria; kingdom Pseudomonadati; phylum Nitrospirota; class Nitrospiria; order Nitrospirales; family Nitrospiraceae; genus Nitrospira; species Nitrospira sp. Next base: position 312,188 of record JADJXO010000013.1, read on the forward strand.
GCCAATTTCTCATCTTTGAAATACCTGTAGATAAATTAGAACACCTCCGTTTCATCGTATTAGGGTTGAATATACTCGTGCTGCTAAAGGGGATACATTAAGATGAAAATGGTTTCCTCGCGTCTGACGTTGTTGATGAAGTTCGTTTTCCCTTTCGTCTTCATCTTCGGTTTCGGTGCTGGGACGCTGAGCATATGGCTTGACCAGACGCACGACGAGAATGGGGATATTCTGCCTCTAGAAGAAAAATGGAAGTTCCTAGCCGGTTGGATTTTTGGCACAACATACCTGCTCTGGAGTGGTGTTGGCCTGAAGAAAGTTCGGATGGATTCAACGCATCTGTATGTCTCTAACTTTCGCAAGGAAATTGCCCTGCCATTTAAAGACGTTGTGGATATTACCGAACATCACTGGCTTAACTGGTCCAGCACAATTCATTTCCGTGCTCCAACCGAGTTTGGGCAATCGATCAAGTTCTTACATCCCGATAGTTTTATCCCTTTTTATTATTTCTGGGGTTCACATTCGGCTGTTGAGGACCTTAAAGAACGCGTAGGCCTCAAAGACGGATAACGACTGTTGTTTAGCCGACCGGCTATGTCCACATTCGTGTCCACTGAAACTTCTCCTTCCCCTTTGGTATGCCTTCAAACCCAAGTGCCTTCTCGTTCAATGCCACCAGGCCTCCCAAGATCATCCATAATTGTGCTCATCTTGTACTCAAGCCCACCGTATTCCAGCTCACTCAGGCCTATTCCAGCCGAGCGTAGCGCGAAGCGAGCGCCATCTCTCATGAACGGCAGCTTTCAGGCGTGGAGCTTGCTGTAGCGACTGTCGCAAAGTGGCCGATAGCAGCCATCGCAGATGGGCAATCCTGCCGTTTCCCATGCACAACCTCGCCTCACCAACATCGTTCTTTTCAGCTCCCTTTCCCTTAATAACGCTTGACTCTGAAGCTGAATGCGCCCAGGGTGATGCTATGACGTATTGAGCCACGCCGACCGTCCTATCCTCGCGCGTCACCGTCTCTCCCTCCCATGTCTTGCGCGACCGATTCCCTGGTCTCCGCCGCTTTTGCGCCGCATGTTCCTCGAAAAACCTGTGTCGACGACCTTTGTCCAAGAGCCTTCATCGCTTGGGTTAGCAGAGGTGCCTCCGCACAGGAGTAGAGCTGAGGTTTATCGACCATATCACTTCATGCAGATAGAAGGAGCCACGCTATGATTACCATTACACCGACGGCAGAAGGAAAGATCCGAGAACTCATGCAGGAAGAGAAAGACACGGTCGGCCTACGCGTCTACGTGAAGGGTGGTGGGTGCCATGGCTACCAGTACGGGATGAGTTTCGAGTCCACCATGAGCGAAGACGACACAGTGATCGAGAAAGGTGACGTCAAGGTCATCATGGACTCCCAGAGCGCCCCGCTGCTGGCCGGCTGCGAAGTCGACTACATGGACAGCGTGCAAGGCTCCGGCTTTGCCATCAAGAACCCACAAGCCAAAACGACCTGTGGGTGCGGCAGTTCATTCAGCGCATAACGGCATGCACGGTACGCCGGATCGCCGGCCACCGCCGTTCGATAGAAAGGGAGTCGCCATGGAAACTACAGCCATTATTGGAACCGCAAATAAAAAGGGGCAAGTCATCACCGATCCACGCGTGATGATGAACGAGGCACCTCGCACGCCGTCGTTTTTTACCGGCAGTGAGGTCATTAAGGAGGCCGTCAGGCGCGCCAACGTCGATGTGATGGTGGCCTACCCCATTACGCCTCAGAGCGAGGCCGCCGCCCTATGCGGCGAGCTCTTTGCTGAGGGGTATATCGGCGATTATTTCCGTGGGGAGAGCGAATTTGCGGTCATGTCACAGTGCGCCGGCGCCGCCTTCGGCGGGGCCCGTGTCTTCACCACCACTGCCGGGCCGGGTACCATGCGGGCCATGGAAAACTTTCCGATGTGGTCGGGAGCCCGATTGCCCATCCAATGTATCGTCACCTGCCGCGGCATCAATTCTCCCCTGTCGATCCAACCGGATACCATCGAGATCGCCTACCTCATGAACACGGGCATGCTCGTCTGGCATGCGGAAACCGCACAGGATTTTTACGACTGGATTCTCAAGGGCTACATGGTGTCGGAAGAGCCGGACGTGCATTTACCCTTGGCTCTTTGTTGCGACGGCTTCTTCGTGACCCACACGAAAGATGTCGTCGACTTGACGCCTGTCGACATGTGCCTGCCGCCCTATGATCCCTATCGCTCACCCGTCCCCTGCATGGATATGGAATGTCCACCGGTCCGGATGATGCGCGATCCCTTCGTGATGAAGAGCAACTACATCAGCTACGCCACGCACGCGAGCTGGCAACAGGAAATCTGGGCGGCTGCGGAACGGTCGCGCAAGCACACGATCGCCTGGCTGGACGGCTTGATCGAGGTTGAAGACGGCGACGCCTCCGTCCTTATTATCTCCTCGGGGACCGCCGTCTCCCAAGGACGGGAAGCCATCCGCCTGCTGGCCGATGAGGGGGTGCGCGTGGGACTCGTCAAGATCAAGACCTTGCGACCATGGCCGGAAGACGAGCTTCGCGAGGCGACCAAACATGCGTCGCACATCATCGTGCCTGAGTTCAATGTCATCGGATGGATGGCCAAAGAAATCAAAGCGACCATCCCCAACCACGAGCGGGTCGTCGCCGGACCGCGCGTCTGCGGCGGCATGACCTTGCCGCCGGAAGTGATCGTCGAGGAAGTCAAAAAAGCGATCGGCATGCGATCCGGGGTGCTGGCGGGACGCGGAGGATGAACCGGACACACGGACTACACAGCAGCAACGCAGTGAGCGGCGAGCGAGATGCACACACCACCGTCATGACGGATAACAGAAAGAGTGAGGTCTCCAATGAGTCTTGATTATGTGAAGTTCACCCCGGGATTCGACACATTCATGCCGAAAGAATATCGGGATATGGTAGAGCACGGGCCCTTCGGGAAGAAGACGACCGTGTCGCAGATGGGCAATTTCAAAGAAATCCTCGAAGAGCATCCCATGTGTGCCGGCTGTGCGATGACCCTGTTCATCCGGCTCGCCATCGTCGCATTCCCGAACCCCGAAGACACAATTACCGTCGGGACGGCTGGATGCGGCCGGCTGGCCATTTCACAAGCGGCTATTCCGTTTGTGTACGGTAACTATGGAGACCAGAACGGCGTCGCCAGTGGACTATCGCGCGGATTGCGGATTCGTTTCGGCGACAAGCCCAAGGATGTCGTGGTGATGGCCGGTGACGGCGGCACCGCCGACATCGGATTCCAGCAGGTCCTCCATTCCTGGTTCAGGAAGGAACGGTTTACGACCATCATGCTGGACAACGAAGTCTACGGGAATACCGGCGGACAAGAAAGCGGCATGACGACCAGAGGAGCGGTGCTGAAGATGGCCCCGCTCGGCAAGAAGTTCGAGAAAATGGATATGGTCGCCATGGCCAAGATTGCCGGCTGCGCCTACATCGCCACCGTCGTGCCGAATAATCCGCGCCGGGTGGAAAGCTGCATCAAGAAAGCCGTGCTGATCGCTCGCGAGGTCGGCCCGACCTATATTCAGGCCTATACGTCCTGCAATATCGAGTATGCAATCCCGACCGACCAGGTCATGGCAGACGCCAAAACCGTCGAAGATGACCGGTACAAGTTTGCCGAGTATGTCAGCGAGGACGCCAAGGCCTATTTAGCCGAGCGATATGGGTACAAGGAATTCGCCCAGAAGCCGGTCGCGGCCATCACGAACGTGTGATCATCTGGCCAGGGGTGGAAGATTCCCAGGGAGACTCAGAGAACCTGCTCGAATCTTCCCACCCCTCAGCCGATCGGCTCTGTTGTAGATCTGAGAGGAGAGAGCTGAAGAAGACATGCACACGCTCGACATCCATCGCCCCGACATGCCTGACCTTCAGTTCGTCCTATTTGTAACGGCACTCTGCACATCTCGTTTAACTACGCTGAATGTCTCTCAATCTCTCCGCGCTACGATTTTCAACCGCTGTTGGACGCTCATTCATGAAACTCCTCCGCCCCGCAGACAGGAAGATCGGGTCCTGGACCTCGGACCTTGGACCGAGCTTACGGTCGAGGCGATGGTCGAAACGATACGTACAGGGCTGACCGAAGCAGGGATTCAGATCTTGACTTGGGACCATGCCCCCAGCGAACCAACACGTGCCAGTACCCCCGAAGCCAAACCTCTCATCGAACGACTCGCGAAACTCTATCCTCAGCCACCCGAGGAACCCGCCGGTGGCGATGCAGCCTTGTCACAGACTTGTGACTGATCCGCTGTTACCAGGTGCAGGCTTCCGGTGCGGTACCACCAAGACCGAGGAACAGTCCCAAGCAGTTCCTGTTACGCGCTGCCATTCAGTCTGTGCCCAAGAGGAGACCGAACGCCGACAATCCACCTACCGGGTCACTGGCTGAAGTATCAAGTAGAAGCTGGGAAATGCCCCCTTCCGATGCATGACAACGCCTTCCTCAATCTGAGGCATCACATCAAGAAGAAAGGATAACGGGTTGGCATAGAAATTCTTGCTCCACATCTTCTGTGGATAACCTTGTGAACAGGTCACCATTTTCAGGCAATCCTGCACCAATGACATGTTTATTTACCAAACTGCCTATTTTTCAGGCATCCGCTCCATGAGATATTGACCACAACTAATAGTGGTACTGATCAACGCAACAGTCATTTTTGCATATTCCTAGCAATATCCATTGGCACCACAGGATCTTTGTTTTGAGCATTTTCCATAAACCCATCATTCGGTTCACTATCCACAAGCATGATCGTTTCCTGTGGATGAAGTTTCCCAGCAATAGGAGCGGAGTTTCGAAACTGTCAAGAGCTCTGACCTAAAAAGAAGACTCCATGAGCCATGAAAAATCTCCCGAGACTAACGTCTCGACTGCAGGGCCAAATGGCAAGTCGCACGCGGCACATGGGATTGCCTGAGCAAGACAAACGGCCATTGGGATTCGAGTAACCTCGTACGAGCCTGTATTCCAGCTAATGTTTGTGGGGGGAGTCCCAAACAGAAGGGCGGTGAAAAAGGAGTCGAGAATCAAAAAACGGACTACCAGGCGTAGGCCTCCGGTGCCGTTCCACCAGGCCCAGGAAAGATGTCGTCCAACTGTTTCAGTATGTCGTGATCAAGAGACAGACTCAGGGCCCGCATGGCGCCATCCAGTTGCTCCATGGTACGTGGACCGATGATCGGCGAGGTGACCACTGGTTGATGCAGCAGCCAGGCCAGTGCCACATCGGCCGGTTGTTCGCCCATCCGTTCACACAGCGCTGCATAGGCTTCGAGTTTGGGACGAAATTTGATGACCTCTTGTTTCAACTCGGCATCAGCTCGACGCCCTTTACCTGCAGAGCCCACTCCCCCGGCCAGTAACCCGCGCCCCAGTGGACTCCACGGGATGAGACCAAGACCGTAGGTCTCACAGGCAGGAATGACTTCCAGCTCGATACTCCGCTCGGTCAGATTGTACAGACTCTGCTCCGATACCAAGCCCAAGAAGTGCCGATTACGCGCAGTCTCCTGCGCTTGAGCCAGATGCCAACCAGCAAAATTGCTGCTGCCCACGTACACCACTTTTCCTTCTCGGACCAATTGTTCCATCGCCTGCCAGACTTCTTCCCACGGCGTTTCTCGGTCGACATGATGCATTTGATAGACATCAATCCAGTCGGTCTGGAGCCGACGAAGACTCTCCTCGCAGGCACGTTTGATATGGCGGGCCGACAGGCGAGACTGATTGGGCCACTCACCCATCCGGCCGTAGACCTTGGTGGCCAACACCACCTTGTCTCGGCGACCCCCACCTTGGGCGAACCACCGACCGATGATCTGTTCTGTCCATCCCTCACCGAGTTTCCAGCCATACACATTGGCGGTATCAAAAAAGTTGAGCCCGAGCTCCAAGGCACGGTCCATCATGGCAAAGCTATCAGGTTCAGTCGTGTACGGCCCAAAATTCATCGTGCCGAGGCAGAGCCGACTGACTTTTACGCCCGATCGACCAAGATGTCTGTATTCCATCGGCGTAGGCTCTCGCTAGTGTAGGGCTTCAATAGGAATACGTTGACATTGACCATTCGCCCTGGACTTGTCGAAGGGCACGCGTTTTCACCTGGTTTCGTTCATGGTTCGACAGGCTCACCACGAACGGAAGGTGATGGAACTCATAGACCACTACGCTAGTAACCACGTCCGGTGCTGCCGCCCCCACGTCCCATCCGATCGAGCGGCAGGGCTTCATAGCGTTGTTTGAGGTCCGGATGTTCACTGAGATACTGCTTGACCGCCGCATCATCCGCAAAAACATCCGGACTACGTTGGCGATATTGATCGAGCGTCAGATCGTGTTTTGCCAAGAGCGTGGTGAGCTTGGCATTGATATCTGCACCCATTTGGCGCATCTGTTCCTGAGATGGGCGCTGGCCGTCACCATACCCTGATCCACCGGTGAAATAATTCGTCATCATTTCACCGATCTCGATTCGTGCTTTAACAAACTGTTCCACTTCAGCCGGTTCGGCGGCATCGACCACGCCGGCACAAAGAACGACTCCCAATGAAATAGTGATGATTCGGCTTCGCATAGTCATCGTCAAGACCCTCCTACAAATCATACATAGACTCGCATACTGCCCAGCATGAACGCTTCCTCATCCTGCCGCCGCTAGGTCTCCTCGTCACCATCGTGGTGCGCCGATGGAATCCCATAACGTTTACACTTCTCCCAGAGCGCTTTTCTGGACAACCCCAAGACCTTCGATGCCGTCGTGCGACTCCCCTCCACCCGCTCCAGCACCGAGATGATATAGTCCTTCTCGAATCCTTCTCGCGCCGCGGCCAGCGAGGTGAGAGCCGTCTCCCTTTTCTTTGGCCCTCCGGTTAAGCCTTCGCTGCAAAAACCGCAGGACTCCTGTGGCGTTCCACCCAGATAGGGACAGGATTGGAAGCCACACAGATCTGCCGGTTGTACGGTCGCTCGGTCCCGGCTCAGCGCCACGGCTCGTTCGACCATGTTCTCGAGCTCCCGCACATTTCCAGGGTAGGAATAGCGGAGCAACAATTCACGCGCCGGCTGAGAGAATCCACGCAACGGTTTGTTCAGCTTCTCCGAGCACGTTTCCAAGACGTACTGGGCGATGACCATAATGTCTTCCTGCCGTTGCCGGAGAGGGGGAACCACGATCGGCACGACGTTGAGGCGATAAAAGAGGTCTTCTCGGAACCGACCCTGCGCGACCTCTTTGCGCAGGTCCTTTTGCGTGGCGCACACAAGTCGGACATCCGCTTCCATCGTCTCATTGCTCCCGACGCGTTCAAACGTCCGTTCCTGAAGGACGCGCAAGAGTTTCACTTGCACAACCGGCGAGATTTCGCCGATCTCATCAAGGAACAGAGTGCCTCGATTGGCCATTTCAAAACGGCCTTGTCGTTGACGTAGTGCGCCGGTGAACGCACCCTTCTCATGGCCGAACAGTTCGGCCTCCAGCAGCGTCTCCGGCAAAGCCGCACAGCTCACTTTGATCAATGGAGCCCCTCGCCGAAAGCTGTTCTGATGCACCGCGTTCGCCACAAGTTCCTTACCCGTTCCGCTCTCACCGACGATCAGTACGGTCGAGTCGGTCTCAGCAACCAACTTAATCTTTTCGAGGACGGCCCGCATGTGGCTGTTGGCCCCTAAGATGCCATTGAAGCAAAATTTATCTTCGAGTTGACGCTTGAGATCCTGATTCTCTCGGCGCAAGGTGATCACCGCACCGACCCGTTCGACGATCAACAGCAATTCATCCATCTGAAAGGGTTTCGTAACGTAATCGAAGGCACCCAGCTTCATGGCTCCTACGGCTGTTTCCACGGAGCCATGGGCGGTAATGACGAGCACCTCCGTGAGCGGATCCTTTTCTTTAGCCGTCTTGAGGACCGCCAACCCATCTGCGCCCGGCAACCGAAGGTCGGTAATGACTACATCAAACGCTTTCGCGCGAAGCGCTTCAATCCCTTCAGTACCTGTTGATACCGCTTGGACGTTGCAGCCGACGTCTTCCAACGCATCCAGCATTGAGAGACGCATCAACGGCTCATCGTCCACCAACAAAAGATTCAGCCCCTTCATACTTCCCTCTCCGCAAGGGAGCGCACTCGCGACACCGGCAAGCAGAGTGTGAACGTCGTTCCTTTGCCGACCTCACTCTCCACCAGGATGTTTCCACCATGGCGCTCGGCAATACCGAGATTGACCGATAACCCCAGCCCCGTCCCCTCCCCCTCTCCTTTGGTCGTAAAAAACGGATCAAAGATACGCGGGAGGACAGACGCGGGAATCCCCGATCCGGTGTCCGTCACATCTACACGGCATACGCCCTCAACCACGGAGGTTCTGATCGTCAAGGTTCCCCCATTTTTCATCGCCTGTACGGCGTTCAAAATAAGGTTCATCAAAACCTGTTCGATCATATGCCGATCAACGATGACACTCGGTAACTCGTGACCGGGCAACACGTCCAAGCGAATGTGATTGGGGCCAAAGAGATGGGTAGTCAGCACCAACACTTGCTCCACGATGCGATTCATATCGGCCGGGCTGAACTCCGGCTCGTGCTGCTGTGAAAAATCGAGCAACTGCCGAACGATCTTCTGAACGCGTCGGACTCCATATTCCATGGAGGCCCAATACTCCTCTTGACGCGCCGCCGTCAGCGTTCCCTTCCGAAGGTTATAGAGACAATTCAAGATCCCTCCGAGGGGATTATTGATTTCATGCGCCACACCCGCAGCGAGCTTCCCGATGGACGCCAGTTTTTCCGCGTTTCTGATTTGTCGCTCCAGCTTTTTCGTCTCCGTCATATCCCGTGCGATGCCAAGCACCCCGAGCATCTCACCGTCGACCCCGTGCAGGGGAGACACGCTGACCATCACGGTACGCGGTTCTCCCAGTCGTGTCACGACTTCGACTTCATAGACCTGCTTCGCACCGATGTCCAAGGTGTTCTTCAGTCGGCGTCCCCGATGGCGCCGAGACAGGAGGGAGAGATACGGGCGTCCGATCAAGTCATCTTTGCGATAGCCCCACGCATTGACCTTACTATTGACGTAAGTAAAGTGTTGGTCCAGATCGAGGATATAGATGACGTCATTGGCATTCTCAAGCAGATTTTCCAGGTACTGCTTGGTCTCTTCGATTTCTCTCGTGCGTTCTCTCACTTTCACTTCGAGATCTTCGCGGTACGATTGCAACTGATACTGAAGCTTTTTCCGATCAGTAATATCTCGCAGTTGCACCATGACGAGCAATGGATCGGTCTCACTCACTCGAATTAAGTCCATTTCTACCGTCATCTCGTGCCGATCCTGGTGATACACCGTGATTTCCTGCGTAGGAACCCGCCCCTCCTGCGAAATGACATCAGATAACCACCCGGTAAAGATCTGATGGTACGCCTTGGGAATGATCTCAAGGATAGTGCTCCCGATAATATCCGATTCCACATAGCCCAGCACTTGCGCTTCCCGCTGATTCACGGCGACCACGGTCCCGGTAGGCTTCACCATGAACACGGAATCGGCCACAAAATCGAACAAGGCCTTGTAGCGCGCCTGTGACGTCGTCAGCTCCTTGGTCCGTTCACAAATCGCCTGCTCCAACCCTTCGGTGTATCGTTGCAGTTCCTGCTCCAAACGACGCCGTTCGGTCACGTCACGGACGAACGCACGCGAATGCACCAACCCGCCTCGATCATGGTCGATCAGTGCCGTCGCATGAATCTCGACATCGATCTGACGGCCATCCTTCGCCCGCAACACCGTTTCAATCGAACTGTGTCCGCGTCTCACAAGCTGCTCAAGATAGTGCAGGACCTTGGATTCTTGGCCGTCGGGAACGAGGTTCAAGAGTTGCATGCCCAAGATTTCATCATGCGTATATCCAAGTTTGTCGAGACCGGTTTTATTGACATGAACAAGCCGACCGCCTCGATCCAGTTGGCAAATCATGATAGGAGCATGTTCGATGAGATCCCGATATTTCTCCTCCAGCTGCCGAACCTCCATCACCCGCTGTTCCAACTGGCCGAATGAACGTTGAAGGTTGGCCGCCATGTGGTTGAAGGCACCGGCCAGCCGTTCGATCTCATCCCCGGTTCGTAAGTCGAGTCGCTGTTCCAAACGACCGCTTCCGATCTGCTGTACCCCATCCTGGAGTAACTGAATGGGTTTGGCGATCCGGCGAGCAACGAGGATTCCGACGGCTCCAAGCCCGATCAGCACCGCCACACCAAACACCACGATCTTGATCATCAACTCATCCAGCGGGGCAAAGGTTTCCGTTGGATCCTGACGCACGACCGTGATCCACCGTTTTTCGCCCAGGCTGCCGTTCGCAAGACGATCAGCGAACCGCACCGGAGCATGCCCGATCAGCGCTTGCTTGTGACCGTGTGAATCGTCGTCCACGACCATCCACCCCGGCTTTCCCGCCTCCAGTGCAGTGAGTAGCTTGGCATCGACGGAATGGGCTTCAGATCCTAGGACTGGACAAATCACCACGCCGCCATCCGAAGCGAATAGAATGGCATGACCCGTGGTCCCGAATGACCCCTCCGTAATGGACTGAAACAGCGTGTCGCGCCGAAGCAGAATGGTCACAGCCCCGATCACGCCGTGACGTTGCTCATCGAGAATCGGCGCCGCTACAACGACGACGTGAGTCCCAAAGGCCGGATCGAATGCGATGTCCGTCACATACGGTTGCTGACTGCCCGCCTTCACCACCGCTTGCCACCACGCAGTTTTTGCATAGGAATATTCTACCTGCGGGATGGAACTGACGACCAAGGCTCCCTGTGCGTCAGTGATCAAGATCCCCACATAATCCGACTTTCGAATCTCGTGCCACCGAATCAAGTAATTCGTGACGATTTGGTTGACGAAGAGCGGAAACTCGCTGCGCTTATCACGTTGTTTCCAGCGCTGCTGCCAGTCGTGGATCATCTCCGAAATGCCCCGCTCATCTTTCCCTTCATAGGTGCGGTTGGATTCCGAAACGGCGGTGCGGAGAAAGGGGGTGGTGGCGAGCTGCTGGGCCTCATTGATACTCCGGCTCACATGCGATTCGATCCGACGAGCCGCTTCGACAGCCGCCTCCTTGAAATTCGCCCCCGTGGACTCACGCAAGGCGCGGCGTTCTTCGACATAGATCAGAACCAAGAGGAGGACGAGCGGCAGGAGACCGACCATCACAATTGCTGCGATGATCTTCTGCTGGAGACTGTAAGACCGGCTCCAGAGTGTCATAAGAATGCTCCGCAACGGATGCGGAAATCTGTGAAGCGTGAAGCGTACTGATTCAAGGTTTCACGTTTTCGGAGTTGTTCTCGGACAACCTGAAACCAGTGACTATACTCCCGAACAAACGAGGCTTCACGAGCGACGCCGTTCTATTCCACCATTCGCTCAGCGACGTTTCAAGAGTCGGCCCTGCGTGCCTGGCCACAACAATAGGAGAGGGCTGGCGACGAAGACGGAGGAATAGGTGCCGAAGATGACGCCCCAGAGCAGCGCCAATGAGAAATCGTGCAGCACTTCCCCCCCCGTCAGGGTCAGTGGAATAAGGACAAGCACCACCGTCAAGCTTGTCACGATCGTACGACTCAGGACCTGATTAACGGCCGTATTGATTGTGGCTTCTTCGCTCTCGCGTCGGCGGGACTTGAGATTCTCTCGGATCCGGTCAAAGACGACGACGGTGTCCGTCAACGAGTAGCCCGCAAGCGTCAAGAGCGCCGTGACGATCAGGAGCGTGATTTCCTTATCCAGGATGTAGAAGGCCCCGACCACAGCCAAGACGTCATGAAATGTGGCCAATGCGGCAGCTACGCCGAACCGGAGTTCGAATCGCGCGGCAATGTACATAATGATGCCCGCAAAAGAGATGACGATGGCCACAAGCGCGTCTTCTTGAAGTTTCTTGCCGATGGTCGGACCGATCTCGGTGGTGGAGTCCACCACGAACTTCTGACTCGGGAACTCCTTACCGAAGATCTCCACCACGCGTTCCGCGACTTTCTCCTCGATCGTCGTTGAAGCCTTCACACGAATGAGCAATTTATTGTCCTGTCCGAATTCCTGTAACTCCGCGTTGCCCAACCCATTAGCTTCCAAGGCCTTACGAGCTTCATCGATTCTGATCGGTTCCTCAAACTTCAGTTGAACAGCCGTCCCACCGGCGAAGTCGATGCCCAGATTTGCAGACCCCCATCCAATCTGAACGAGAGCAATGAGGCCGAGCAAGACCATCATTCCTGAAAAGATAAATGCGAACTTGCGTTTGCCCATGAAGTCAATGTTGGTCTTCCCGAGTATCTCTAACATACGCGCTCCCTTTGGCTGGCCCTTCGTCTCCCCCTGCATCCCTATCGTCGAGGACGTCATCACTAAATGCTCAACGCTTCAACTTTCTGCTTCTTATGCAACAGATCAAAGATGACTTTCGTACCGACCAACGCGGTGAACAGATTGATCGCAATGCCGAGACACAACGTCACCGCAAATCCTTTGATCGGGCCGGTCCCGAATAGAAACAGGGCGACCCCCGTGATCAACGTCGTCACGTGTGAGTCAATGATCGTCAGTAACGCCTTGTCGTACCCCGCATCAATCGCTGATCGTGCGGCTTTTCCCCCTCGAAGTTCTTCACGGATACGCTCAAAAATCAGCACATTCGAATCCACACCCATCCCAATGGTCAACACGATGCCCGCGATGCCAGGGAGGGTCAACGTCGCAGTCAACGCAGACAAGGCCCCCATCAGGCACACGAGATTCAGGATCAACGCAAAGTCCGCGATCAGGCCGGACAAGCGGTAGTAGACCACCATAAACACGACCACGAGGATCCCTGCGATCAATGTTGCCCGGACGCCCTTATCGATGGAATCCTGCCCAAGGGATGGACCAACCGTAAGATCTTGCACGATCTTGAGAGGCGCCGGCAACGCACCGGCCCGGAGCACAATCGCCAAATCGTTGGCCTCCTGTGTGGTGAACGTCCCGGTAATCTGGGCCCGCCCTCCAGCAATACGCTCCTGGATGACCGGTGCTGAATAGATCGTACTGTCAAGGACGACGGCCATGCGCTTCTTGACGTTCTCTCCGGTAATCCGTTCGAATTCCTGTCCGCCCTTTGAATCAAACGTGATGGATACATAGGGATCGTTGAACTGGCCGATAGCCACCCGTGCATCGCTCAACACGTCGCCCGTCAGCATCACCCGCTTTTTCACGACATACGGCATGCGAAACTCGACGCCGGTATCCTTATCGACCACCCGCTCGAACAGGATTTGGTCTTCCTCAGGTAGTTTGCTCGCAAACTCCTGAAGCACCTCAGCCTCCTTGTCCTTCATCACGCGCGCAGGCAAATCGAGTCGGATATCTTCGTCCAGCATTTTGAATTCAAGCAACGCCGTTTCCTTAATGAGATCTTTGGCACGCTTTGGGTCTTTCACACCCGGTAGCTGGACGACGATCTGCTTCAATCCCTGTCGCTGTACGATAGGCTCGGTGACGCCGAATTGATCGATCCGGTTACGAATGGTTTCTAATGCTTGGTTGATCGCCGAATCTTTGATCCGTTTTGTTTCCGAATCGTGCAACTCCCAGATCGTAGTCGTAGCCGACCCCGCTGAGTCCTTGTCAACAAAGATGGGGAAGTTATCCACCAACTTCTTGACCGCCGTATTCGCATCGGCATCCTTCGCCAGAATAGTGATTTGGTCGTGAGCCGTTCTCTTCGTCGCTTCAATGGCAAGGCCTTTTTCAGCGATCAGGTCCTGGAGAGCCGTCACAGAACGGTCGACCGCAATCTCCACGGCACGGTCCTCATCCACCTCCAACACCATATGGATGCCGCCCTGCAAATCAAGCCCCAGCGTGATGCCCTTATTCGGCAACAGCTCCCTCAACCAACTCGGCATCGCGTGATAGGCCGGTTGATAGGACGGCAGAAAAGAAACCACCGATGCAACAATCACCAACGCCAACAACCACAAACGCCCGCCTACTTTTTTCATCTCGTCTGCAACCTCTTGTCCCGTGTGGCCGACAGATCCTTAATCTTTCTCGTCGTCTTCTCCGCGCAGTCGCGAGATATTGTCGCGCTGCATCTTGACCTTGGTGTTGTCAGCGATTTGAAGGGTGACCGTCTCCTTCCCAAGATTCGTGATCGTACCCCAGATCCCCGACGTCGTGATGACTTTGTCGCCCTTCTTCAACCCATCCAGCAAGGCCCGTTGTTGCTTTTGTTTTTGCTGCTGCGGCCGAATCAGCAGAAAATAGAAAATGATAAAGATTAAAAGAAACGGAAGCAGCGACAGGACTCCCCCTGCCCCTCCAGCGGCAGCTGAGCCACCTCCACCCGTCCCTTGTGCCCATGCAATTGATTCCATCAACATCGAACAAGTCCCCTTCTATGTGTGAAAGCTGCCATGACATTCTTCATGCCGATCCGGCTCGCCGTTTGAGGCAGCGGGCCGATTCGCCTGTCGGTCACGATTGCAGTAGAACGCCTCACGGAATGCCGCAAACCGTCTCTCCGCTAAGGCTTCCCGTATCTGGCGCATCAAGTCCGAAAAATACCAAAGATTGTGGATCGTATTCAGCCGAACTCCCAGCATTTCTTTGACCAGGAACAAGTGGTGTAAATAGGCTCGTGAGTACCGACGACAGACAGGACAGCCACACTCAGCGTCGATCGGTCGTTCATCATGGGCGTACTGTGCCTGCTTGATGACCACTCGACCCGATGCCGTGAACAACGAGCCGGTTCTTCCGTGACGGGACGGGACGACACAATCGAACAGGTCGATCCCACGGGCGACCCCTTCGACCAAATCTTCAGGAAGCCCGACGCCCATGAGGTATCGAGGCTTCTTCTCGGGCAACTCAGGAACCGTGATATCCAGCATCTCGTACATGTCGGCTTTCCCTTCCCCAACCGACAGTCCTCCAATTGCGTAGCCCTCGAACCCTAATGCCACGAGCTCCCTTGCTGAGGCAACACGAAAATCGGCTTCCAATCCTCCTTGGACGATGCCGAACAGTGCCTGATCGGTCCTGCGTCGCACTGATTGACAACGCTCAGCCCAGAGCTTGGTGCGCCGCACGCTGTCTTGAATCACGGCTCGGTCAGCCGGCAATGCGACGCATTGATCCAGCACCATGATGATATCGGCCCCCAACGACTCCTGAATCTCCATCGCTCGTTCAGGTGAAATGACATGGGTCGACCCGTCGATGTGTGATTGAAAGGTGACGCCGTCATCCGTAATCTCGCACAATTTTGCCAAGCTGAAGATTTGGAACCCCCCACTATCCGTCAGGATGGCCCCCGGCCACCCGGTAAAGGCATGGAGCCCTCCCATTTCGGCCACGACCTTGTGCCCCGGTCGCAAGAACAGATGATACGCATTGTTGAGGATGAGATGAAACCCCAATTCCTGGAGCTCATCCGACTCGAGTCCCTTCACAGGCCCCAAGGATCCTACCGGCATGAAGGTTGGAGTGTCGATCTCTGCATGACCGGTCGTCAGCAACCCGACACGGCCCTTGCAAGACGGATCCGGCTGGTCGACGTGATAACGTGTCATCTCGCGTAGCATCTCATTGACTACATGTGCTCAGGCGCTGAAATACCAAGTACATCAAGCCCATTCCTCAGGACTTGCTGAACAGATCCCATCAGCACGAGCCTGGCTGCAGTCCGTTGAGGCGAGAGGATTTCCAAAGCTGTTGTGTCGTCACGCTCTTGATCAGTCACAGGGGGCAACACCCGATGCTTGTTATAAAACGTATGCAGCTGCGCCGCCAATTGTTGGAGATAGTAGGTCACACGATGCGGCTCAAACGCCAACGCACTGGCTCGGATGACTTCAGGGTAAGCGGCCAGTTTTTTGATCAGCCCCAATTCATCGGGATCCGTTAAGACCGTGAGGTCCGTCGCATTCGCAGTTGGGCGAGCGAGACCCCGTTCGGAAGCCACACGCCAGAGGCTACATATTCTGGCATGCGCATACTGAACATAGTACACGGGATTATCTGCGGACCGCTGCTTGGCTAACTCTAGGTCGAATTCTAAATGGGTCTTGGAATCGCGCATGAGAAAATAGAACTTCGCGGCATCCGCCCCAACTTCGTCGATGACTTCCCGCATCGTAATGAATTCGCCGGTCCGCTTAGACATCTTCACTTCAGCGCCACCCCTCAAGAGCTTGACCAACTGGACCAGTACCACTTGGAGGCGCTCTTTCGGATGTCCATAGGCTTGCATCACGGCTTCCATGCGATGAATGTACCCATGATGATCGGCACCTAACACGTCGATCAATAGATCGTATCCGCGTCGCAGCTTGTCATGGTGATACGCAATATCGGACGCCAAATACGTCAATTGCCCGTCCTGTTTCCTGACAACTCGGTCTTTTTCGTCACCATACTTCGACGACCGAAACCACCAGGCGCCGTCCTGTTCGAACAAGAGGTCGCGAGCCTTGAGTTCATCCAGAGCCCGTTCAACGGCCTTCGACTCCAGGAGCGAGGTCTCGCTGAACCAGGATTGAAGCTCAATCCCAAATGCGGTGAGATCATCGCGAATGCGTCCGATGAGCTCTTGATATGCCAGCGTCCGGCAGCGGGTTTCGAGAGCATCAGGAGTCATGTCAGCTTCAACTTGACCCAGCTGTTCCTTGATCCGTCGAGCGACCTCGGTGATATAGGTCCCGTGATAGCCATCCTCTGGAAACTGGAGGCTCTCTCCGGACAACTCGCGGTAACGAGCATAGACGGACGCGCCCAACAGTTTCATCTGCCGTCCGGCATCATTGATGTAATACTCGCCCACAACGTCATAGCCGATCGCCCGCAGCAATCGGATCACTGCCTGTCCGACCGCCGCACCTCTCCCGTGGCCGACATGCAACGGGCCGGTCGGGTTGGCGCTGACATATTCAATCAACACTCGGCGCCCGGTTCCGATATCAGCGTGCCCATACCGAATTCCCTGCTGTTCGACTTCACGAAGCACTTCCTGCCACAGAGCAGGCTTGATGGTGAGGTTCAGGAAACCAGGTCGGACGACTTCTACCCGATCAAACAGCTGATCCCGTTGTAAAAGATTTTCTACGATGATCTGCGCGATATCGTGGGGCGCCTTCTGTTCGGACGATGCCAATGACATGGCTACCGTCGACGCCAAGTCACCCCATTCCGGCCGTTTGGGCGCATCGAGGGTGAGCGCCGGCCAAGCGGTGGCTTTCAACTGTCCCTTTTGCTTCGCGCCGTCGAGCGCGTCAAGCAAGGCGGTCGCGACCTTCTCATGTACAACACCTTGCGACACAAGGCTTCTCCTACACCCTTCCTAAGAAAAGGAAATGAACGCGGCACTCTAACACATGAGGTATGGAGAGACAAGGCTGTTTATCGTTGTATTACAGTCACTTGCGAGACTCATGCATATATTCCAACCCCTAACACGGTCAGAATCTCCTCGACAGCAAGATCAAGGCAAGGCTTCCCATGGCAATTCTTCACCGCATCCCACGTGGGACACACACAGGATGCCCCGCGTAATATCGTCACGTGGCGACCGGAAGGTGCCCATCGATCGGGTTCGGTCGGGCCAAATACCGCAATAGTGCGCACGCCCACCATGGCAGCAAGATGGGTTACGCCTGAATCATTGCCGACATACCGGTCCGTCTGCGCCAGGACTCCGACCAACAACGAGAGGCTCAGGTCTCGCAAAACCGGTGGTTGCGTGCTGAGGACGCTCAGCACACTCTCCACCACATCTTGATCAGCAGGTCCCTCCAACACAACCGGAGACATCCCTCGCTGCTGGAGCTGTTGAATGATGGAGGCCCACTTCTCATGCCCTAGACACTTGTGGCTACTTCCACTTCCCGGATGGACGAGTACCAGAGCGTGATCCTTCGGAACTCCCTTCCTTGCGATACAGATTCTCCCTTCCTCGATGAGATGGTCAGGCACGTCGAGGACATCCTCCCCAAGACCAGTTGGGCTGCTTGCAGCGATGGTTTCGAGGAAACGGTCACGCTGATGAGTCCTCTGCAATGCCGGAGAAAATGGTGATTGAATCCATATCTGCCGTACGCCGTATTCACGCAGTAGGTTAGCGAGCGAACGATCGGCATCTTCGGTCCAGGCCACGGCGACATCACATCGCTCAAGATACGATCGTAATTCAGTGGACTGCTCGCCAAACCCCGCAAACAATCCCGAACATACCTGCGACTCTGTCGCTATCCATTCATGGACCACACGACACTCCTCCAGCAAACGACTGACGGATGCACGAGCGATGAGCAAGAGGTGATGGTGAGGGTACTGTGACGCCACTTTCCTGATCGCCGAGACAGCTAAGAGGACATCCCCCAGAGTACCAGGGTGTATCACCACAACATTCCGTTTCATCTGGCTGCCTTCACGGTTTGTAGGTCATGAGCCTATCGAGTCGTCATGTAGTACGCGAGCGGCCTCAAGATCGGCGGGGCTATTGATATTGAAAAATGAACGGCCTTCTGGATCGATTTGCCTCACTTCACTGTCCGTCATGCATCGC
Organism: Nitrospira sp.; assembly: GCA_016715825.1. NCBI lineage: Bacteria > Pseudomonadati > Nitrospirota > Nitrospiria > Nitrospirales > Nitrospiraceae > Nitrospira > Nitrospira sp. The sequence continues at coordinate 330,895 of JADJXO010000013.1, forward strand.
ACAGTGAGGGAGGGATGCTGAAATGCATCTTGAATTTTCACGTGATGTCTACGAATCATGTCCTCCAGAATCGGTACACAGCGTTTGGAATATATGGCATGCGTTGGTTGGATCCGGTTGTCCCAAGATGCGACGATCATATCGGCCTCTTCCTTCAACCCGATCATATAGCTGATCAGATTCACGTTGAGAAAGGGCATATCACATGCCGCAACAAACACATGCGGAGTGGACGCTTCTCGCAGGCCTGTATACAGCCCGCCAAGACTGCCGCAATGGGCAACAACATCTCGGAGAACCGGCACGTTTGCCGAGAGGACCGGGCTGTCCTGTGCAATCACGATCGACACATGCTGTAACAGCGAACGTAACGTCCAGAGCCCGCGTTCAAAGAGCCTACGATCCCCGAATGACAGGAAGCGCTTATCCTGCCCCATCCGTCTACTCTTTCCGCCGGCCAGTAGGACACCCGTCACATCTGTAATCTTCACAGAACCCATATATCCCATAAAAAAGAGGGGGTAGATTCCTCTACCCCCTCTTCCTACTACTGCTTACCGGTTTCCTGCTGCAGAAAGACTAAAGTGTCTTCCCCTTCTTCTTATTCGCCCGACGGGTCAACACCCAACCCTCCAGAAGTACGACACCCACGGCAATGACCACGGGATAGATATAGGTCTCCTGAGGAACTGGGGGATTCATAAAGGTATAGTAGAAGGCCGATACTGCCATCTTCCTTCCGGCATCACCATTATGTCCATCCCATGCAAAGAAGATGGTTGGAATATATTGACCTACTTCAAAGAACGTATCCTCATCGTAGTCCTGATCTTCCTTATTCCCAACCGGCCGTTGAATCATGACATACCACCGGCCATTCTTCCACTCGGCCTTCAAAACCTTCATGTTCTCTTCGTAGTCATAACGCTGCTGGAAATCTTTATCCCAGCCTGTCCCCAGAAACGCGTGAAGAGAACCATCAGCTTCCCACTTGACGATATCAACTGGGAACTGCTCGTTCGTGCCGAACAAATACCGAGGCTTAATGGGAGCTGGTAAATCCTTCCATTTCACCGCTGTCTGGATGGCAATCGCGTCGTTATACACCGTGTAATTATTTTGATGGGCCGCGATGGATCCTTCTTCACCGGTCTTTGGATCCTGCTCCTTGACATCGATATTGACCTCGGTCGGAGCCCATGGAAGCTTCCCCTCGGCCACGCTCTTGGTCCGATCATCCCACTCAACGAGATAGACGATATGCTGGTCATTGTAGAGAGACCGAACCCAAATATCATCAATCCGATTGACGAAATTTCTTGGCTTGTGCGTGATTTGACCACCCATAGCCACATATCGCTTCGGCGCTTTCTGCCACGCTTCATTTTCGAGATCGGTCGGGATCTCGCCCTCAACCGGATCTGATGGAATCACGAAATTGATCTTCGGCTTGTCTGTCAAAGGGTCAATCGGTAAGGGCTTTCCCAGTGTATCTCGCTCACACAAAGAATTCACAAAGTTGGCAATATCCCACCGTTCGTCAACCGACGTGTTATCGGCGAACGACGGCATTGGGGTGCCGTTAACACCGGTTGAAAACGTACGGAAAATATTTCTTACGTTATAGGGATCCTGACGGCTGCCACGAAAATTCCAGCACTTGCGCCAGTCTGCCGGCTGAATAGAAAATCCCCAGTCGTCCTTCAGGTTGAAAGCGTTTCCATCGCCCCGACCTTCCATACCATGACACTCGACACACTTTTTCTCTACAACAAGTTCCGCCCCACGTTTAATGCTCTCTTCAGTTGCTTCTTTAGGCTGAAGTTGACCGAGGTTGAGCACTGTCTGAGTTTCCGTCTCTTTATCTGTAAATTGACGATCCTTCACGAGCTCGGTCGTCACAAAGGAGAGCACTTGCAGACGCTGCTCTTCCGTCAGAATACCTTCCCACGGAGGCATGGCTGAACCTGGCAATCCATGAGTCACTGTTTCAAAGAGGTCATTCTGACCATCGACAGGCTTTTTAGCATCAAACAGTGGGAGTTCTCCGCTTGCAGTATGTCGAATCTTGAATGTGCCTTGATTGAAGTTTCGTGGTCTAGGCCACAACCGATCAGCTCCTGGCCCATCGCCTGCTCCATCGACCCCATGACACCAGACACATTTGGTGAAATACACGCGCTTCCCTGCCTCGATCATTTCCGCAGATGGGGGTGGCGCTAGCTCTCCCTTCTTGAAGCCTTCCGGCATGTCTTCTGCCGAGGCAACCATACTTCCGAAGCCGGTGCCTAGAAGGACTCCGAAGGCAGCAGCCGTCAGGAACCCGGCCTTCTGAGTAGTACGCTCCATCATGTTTACCCTCTTTCCTAATGGATACAAATTTCGAAGTTGGCGATGACTGTTGTTACCGGTTAATCCCATGTACGGGGGTAATAACCAGTATGCCAGTACTCAAATAGGATCACTTTCCAGATCTCATCAACAGTCAAATGTTGTTCCCATGGTGGCATGACTGAGGCCCACGGGAAACCCTCGTTCGGTAACCCGATCCCCCCCTTCGCAACACGCCAGAAGATGAAGGTCTCCTGGAGCTGTGCGATCGTACCTGGATCTGTAAAATTCGCAGGAATTGGATTGAATGCGAAAGCGTGGAGACCGCGGCCATTCAAATTATCGCCATGGCAGAAATGGCAATTTTGGAAAAAGATTTCGCCTCCCTCTCGCACATATTTCAAGTATCCTTGACTATTCTCATCCCATGGATTGGCATTGGGCTTCATCAGACGCCCCATGCCCTGCTCAACGATATTCGAATTTGAATACTCCTGATCGTATTTGCCCTCTGGATTAACACGATAAGGATTTTGCGAAGTCTGTAGCGTGTAGGTCTTACCATGAACTTTCGTGCTTGCCGGTGGCGCCGGATGTACTGTCCGCAACTCGATCGGCTCTTCAGATTTCGGCATCATGGCGTTGAAGGAAAACCCACCGATGAGAATTGGGAGGAGCACAAGATAGGCATAACGCAAGAGCTTGTTCACACCCGTCTGCGCATCAAGCACATTCATGATAGGCTGTTTAAACTTCTTCCAGTCGTCCTCATTAGCGGATATCCACATAAACACAGCAACCAGCCCAACCGTTCCGTACATAGCTCGCACACTAAACGGAATGGGTGGATAGACCCGATACTTGAGGTACAGAAGGAAGAATACCCAAAAGCCAATACCTTGCCAGAACCGCGGAATCCCCATCCCCATGGCGTTCAGGATGTAGCTCAACCCAGCAAAGCCCATAACGTAACAGCTCACCTCGAACAACAACTGCATGGGCATGTAGCCTTCCACCAATCGGATGGTCGTGGATGGGACAATATCAAAGGTCATCCCACCAAGAAGGAGAAGCCCAGCAACTCCAATCAAGGCACCGAGTGACATCAATGCTTTCATCTGGAAACTCCCTTTACTCTCCGCAAAAGAAAACGCCTACAGCTATTAGATCTTTGGTGGCGGCGCTCCTACTTTCACTTGCGATAAATAGTCAACGATTTTTTTCAAAGCTCCCGCACTCAATTTCTGGCCAAAAACTTTCGGCATCGTGTTATCAGGGAATGGCTTCACCACGTACGCGCTAGGATCGACAATGGACTCCATGATGTAATCCGTTGCGGTCTTAGCAGTGCCCTTATAGTCAGGTTCTTTGATCCTCTGAGCTGCCGTTGTACCCTCTTCAAGCTTGGGTCCGACAGTTCCCACCGCTCCTGGGATTCCAGGGATCGTATGGCACGCCACACATTGTGCCTTTGCAAAAATTTGGTCGATCGGTTCGGAGCCATCCGCCATCAGGGAAGTTGCACCCGCAGGCTTGTCGTCTGCCTCCTTTGGCCTGTCAGCCTCAGGAACAAACTTTTCGTATGACTTCACAAGCTCATCAAACGACGGAGGCTCGATCCCTTCCCGAACATACATCCAGGTGTCGACCGCTGCGAGCTCTGGAAGACTAAGAGAAATTGGTGGCTTATGAATCGAGGGCATCGGGCTTTCTTTGTCATTGGTTCCCTTTACACCATAGCCTTCTACGACATAGCAGCTCGGACAAGCATGCGATTCAGCAATATACTCTTGGACGGTTTCAGCAGTTCCGGAACCAGGAAAAGCTTCTTTAACTGAATAGATACGCTTCGACGGATCACCTTTTGAATATTTTGGATCTTCTAACCGTTCCTTACGGGTCGGAAGTCCCAACAAGTTAGGGGCACGCTCTCCGAGCATTCCTGCATGAAATGCGTGGCAGAGTGGGCATTGCCCTTTTCCAATGGCCCCTTGCTCTTTATTCTTCCCAACACCGCCGAAAATAATCTCCTCACCCTTATCAGCCAGCTGCTGCGTGGACATCGTATCCCACGTCACCTTCTCCTCTACCGGAGGGAAACCACCCTCAACTTGGGGCAGCCAGTTCCCATAACCAGAAAGAAAGGCAGCGATGAAGAACATCATGCCACCGATTTTGAACAGAGCGCTGAGATTAGTGAAGTACAAGGCCATGACAAAGGTTGTCACGGTAATCATGACCAGAGAAACAGGGAGCAGTCGGCTTTCGCCATAAAAATTGGTACTATAGTTTGCGATGGCCATGAACAGGAGCAAACAAGAGACGAGTCCGATAAACGCCTTGAACACGGCTTTCTTTTTAGCGACAGGATCGCTGATGGACATCTGAAAATAAACCATTAACCCCGCGATGATGGCGAGTGCCATCCACCCCATAGATATTGCTTCAGTAATCAAGTTACCCAAGGTCCTGACCTCCTACAGCTACAGCGAAGAGCTGGAAGCCTCTTGCACTGTTAAGCCAACCATCAGTACGAGATATCCCCTAATGGCTAGTTGCCGGTTGCGGGACACTTCCAGGAATTCCCGCCTTAGACTCCACAGGAGCTTTTTTTGCCGTCAAGCTACCGAGCCAAAAGACAAACAGAATACTAATCCAGAAAAAGAGCACGTTAGCTGAAATCATATTGGCTGCGAAACCGACCGTGTGGGTATATGCCCATGGGGAATTGTCTCGCATAATTTCGTTCACGTGCCAGAAAAGCCGGACGGACGAGCGTATGTAGCCCATCAGCCCCATCATCCACGTGAACGCTGTCGCCAACATAATGAGGGCATACTGAGATCTTGCGGAGATCTTCCCCCATTCTATCGGCCCCATTTGCTTTGCCCCCCTCATCATCACACTATTGAGTGCGAACATGAAGAACAGGCAAGACAACGTGGTCGCAACTTGCGGAACCGACAATCCCACACGGACGTTTGCCGGAATGTAATACCCATAAATGGCAAGCCAAATAATATTAATGTACGCGCACGTAAAGAATACACCCATAAAGATGTTGCCGAATTTCGCCCATGAGACGGTGGATACCTTATTACCTCGCATATACCAGACGAAACTCAGCACGGTCGTCGTAATAATAACGTTGATGCCGCCGTTTTTGGCCGACATCACTCCATAGTTACCTAACACCGGATGCTGCTGACCGCCCATGGCCTTCAGCTCAGCAGGGGTCATGACCATCGTGTGAGGAGTAATGAACACCATGTAGCCGCACGCAAGCAAGAACACGAGGTATTTGATGTAGCGCTGATACTTTTCAGCCCCACGCATCCGCCCCATGGCCTGCCACAGATAATAGTTGGTACTGAGAAACAGGATACCGATCATGGTGGCCTGGATAATGAATAGCCAGGCAAGCAACCCTCCCATCAACGTAATACCCATCTGTTGCCGATAGGCATAGACCTCCCGCATCAGCCAATAACCAGCAAAAGGCAGAGGGATCAAAAAGGCAACGCCGAGGGCCATTGCGATATAGCCCATCCAGTCATAATGAGCTCGATCCTCATCGGTCTTGGACGCCAGGAACTTGTAGGCCGCATAAGCCGCCACCACACCACCACCAAAGGCCATATTGCCGAGGATTCGATGAAGGTTAAGTGGGTTCCATAAGGCCGTATGGATGACGTGCCAAATATTTCCAAGATACCGCCCTTGCTCATCAACACCAGCCGGCGACATCATGAAACCGATCCATGAGTTCGCCAAGAACATGAGGAGGGTACCGATCACATTCAGGACCACCGACATGCTCAGGTGAATCCACTTCAGGAACCCCTCCCTCATCTTGTCCCAGCCATAATAATAGATGTACAGAGTTCCGCTCTCAGCCACGAACATCAAGGCATAGATATGCATGACTGGTCGGAAAATTCCGGATAAGTATGAGAAAAACGCCGGATAGAGCGTCAGAAATGTAAAAATCAATATCCCGCCTAAGATAGCCGTCAAAGAATACGCTGTCAGACTGATCTTAATGAAGTCATAGGCCAGTTGATCATACCGCTTCGCAAGCGCCTTGTCTTTCGTCACAACCCCCATGAACTCGATGATCATGCAAAAGATCGGGACTGCCAGCACAAAGCTGCCATAATAAAGATGCTGCTGATTGGCAAACCAGATCAACACACGGCTCTCAAAGTTATACCGAGGATAATCCTTAGGCCCGTCCGTGGTCTTAGGAGCAGGAGCGCCAACTACAATACCTTCGGTCTTGTAATAAACATCGCGACCCTTTTCGACTTTGTCCCCTTCCTTCTTCGCCTCCTCGCCCGCGACAGGAGCTTCTTCACCGGTAGCCGGCGAAGGCAGAGCCACGACGATCGGAAGCAGAAGGAGGCCAACCATCATGCAGAGCGCCATGATCGAAAATATGCGCTTGCCGGCTAACAGGCCCATGGAATACCTCCTTAGATACACCGAATTAAATTTAAAAACTCTTCAGAAGCCCTGACCACACGGTTTTTATCTATTGACGGAACAGATACCAGTAGTCCAGCCCCTGCATATCCATCAAGTAATGATCGACAAGAGTAAAATACCCTACACAAATAATAAGAGAGACAATAACTGCAATGACAGGGTTATTCAGCGCGCTCATCTCACCTTTCTCCTCTCCTGCCAGCACTTAAGTTTACGAATAACATTGCGCGGCAGGTCTTCAACGAAGTTAGAGTATGCCCTTCAACTCAACAAGGGCACTGAATGCCGGCAAACCAGTAGAAGAACCATAGACCAACAGCACACGTGATATAGAAAATCATCTTACCAATTTTTACCTTGATCTCGCTGTCAGGGGTAGATGTTGCCATTTCAGTTTTCACTCCCGATCAATATATTTGGTAGGCAGTTCAGAATTATTACGTTTTCTTGACAGGCACCCAGGCCTAATGTTATCTGATTCCGTTGCTTGCGCACGAAAAAACAGGAGAAACTGTGACAAAAAACTCAAAAGTGTTCGACATTATAGTTTTGGCTGGTATGGTTGTCAACATCATTTTGGCCGTGTTTTTGATTCTCTACTACTTTGACTTTCTGTAATTTCTTCACGTGTTTTCCTCTCCGCCGCCGGGAGTTTTTCCTTTCGAACTCGCACATCGAAACCCGATGGTTTCATCTCTAAAATCAGGCATCATCTTACTTCGACTCGTGATCCGGATATCCAGCCCAGTCGTCGTATGGCCTCCACCCCTGAGCACACGATAGGTCCCATGCTCTGGACTCATCGGATTTCGTTCCGGCGATTCCTTGTAGTAGGTCTCGTTGTACCAATCATCCACCCATTCGATAACATTACCAGCCCCGTCCATAACTCCATACGGACTCGTATCCGTCACAAACGTCCCTACTCGCGCTGAGACCTCATGGCCATCTTGCACTCGAGCCCAATTGGCCCCATCTGGCTGCTCACGATTCCCCCATGGCCAAAGCCTGCCGTCAGCCCCTCGCATTGCCTTTTCCCACTCCGCCTCAGTCGGGAGCCGCTTTCCCCTCCAGCGGCAGTATTCCGACGCATCTTCCCACGAGACATAGACGACCGGTTGATTGACACCTCGCACCTTACTCCCACTCTTTGCATAGCGCGAAGGCAGCCCCGGCTTTCGATGACCTGTGGCCGTCACAAATTGTTGATACTGGTGATTCGTTACTTCGTACCGATCGATGGAAAAGGCATCAAGAAAAATGGTGCGCTGCGGTTGTTCGTCGAATCCACCGTCATTCGTTCCTCGAATGAACGGTCCAGCTGAAATGACAACCATCTCTTCCTGAATGGGCTCTTCCTGGAGGGGCTCTTCCCCAGAAGCAGCGTCTATCCCTCGCTCAACCTCACCGGAACTTTCTGACGCTGACTCCTCATATGGGGTCACGGTCGTACCGCGCATGATCGCAACGATCGGCATGGCGGCACATGCCAGCACCACAAAAAGAAATACCAGCTTAAACTTAGATTCTAACATCGCCCCTCGAGCAGAGAATCCCTGCCCACCTATTCCAGATCACTTGCGCATCGAACACCGATCGTCACGTCTGCACGCCAATGCTTCGCAGCAAATCGCTTAGATAACCGCGCATTGTGCTCCGTCTCTCGCCACGAACCGCCGCGTACGACTTTCAGGTCCGCGTTGTCTGGCCCCTTCGGATCACGAAACGGTGATTTCTTATAGTATTGCTCATCGTAGGAATCTTCAACCCACTCGGCAACGTTACCCGTCATATCATAGAGACCATAGGGACTGCGGCCCGCCTCGAAGGACCCAGGTGGCGCCAAATATTTATAGCCGTCTTCGCTACCATCTACGTTGGCCGCATTGGTGACGAACGTGTCTCCCCACGGATAGGTCCTCTTACTTTCTCCACGTCCGGCCTTCTCCCATTCCGCCTCGGTAGGAAGCCGTTTGCCCGCCCACTTACAGTAGGCGACCGCATCATCCCACGAGACGCTCATCGCCGAGAATTCCGGTTTCAACACCTTCGACTGATCGTCTTCAAAGACCTCGATTCTCGGATTTCCTCGCTTCGTCATCTTTGCAAAGCGCATGTATTCTTCTTGCGTGACTTCCTTCCGGTCAAGATAAAACCCCTTCAAGTAGACTTGATGCTCGGGCGCTTCGTCGGGATCGCCATCATTGCTTCCCATCGTAAATGGACCTTCTGGAATCTGGACCATTTCCCGCCCTTCATCTCCTATCCTCGTCTGATACATCGAGAAGTCTTGCGCCGACAGACTGGTTGCCGTCGGTCGATCTTCCGACTTCACCGAGGCCGCGAGCTCTTTCATTTTTTTCGCCTTGTAGGACTCATACCCCAGCAAGCCGATCATCAGAAAAAACGATGCGAACACGAAAATAATAGACCCGACAAGCACACCTTTATTTTCCACAATTACCTCTACAACCCTACCATCATAATCTATGAAGATGTCGAGGGGCCAGCCTGTCCAGCTGCAGCCTTCCTCGCAGCGCGCACATCAAGCAACATGGAAATCTGAACCCCAAGAAAGCCCCCCATTGCAGCTCCCGCCCCTGCACCAACCCAGATACGATCAACCCCCGCCATCAGCCAGGCCAATAGGCCTCCGAGCAAGGTCCCGACAAGGATACTGATCAGAAATCTGCGGCCACCAAGAAAGCCAATCACGCCCCCGAGTAGAACTCCGATAGTGAGAGCCAGAGGCATCAACCCGCTGCCCATCGTCTCACCAATCAGCATACCGACGGTACCCATCACGGCCATCCCGAGCGTAATGTCGATTACCTTTCCTTTCGTCACCATGGTTCAACCCATCAGAGGAAACTGAACGTGCCGCCTTTAGTTAGCCGGAACGGCAATCAGCGGACCAAAATCGATCTCGACACCGGGAGCCGCGACGATCGAAATCCCCCACGCCTTTGCCGCCGGCTCATGCTCGTGGATCCGCTTAAAGTCTTCGTACACATTAATCCGTTCTTCAAACCACTGTCCGATATCTTGAGTTCCGCTTTGCACGACCATCTCCGAACCACTGAACATGCCGCCTTCCGTGAACGTCCCCTCTGGCTTAGACCCGCTCCAGACATACTTCGTAAAGACCGGGATAAAGAGCAGGTCGGTATCCAACGAGGCGTAGACGGCGGCAAGCGGCTCCGCTCCACTCGAAGCCTTATTGAGACGCCATCGCCAAGTCAAGACGGGATAGGCTTTCGGGTCCCAATCGATTTTCTTTTTCTTAATCCGCTGGCCAGCGTCCTTCGCCGACAAGAAGGCACCCCCGTTCTCCGATTGCACCTTATAGGCTTCACGCCCTTTCGATTGACTTCGCTGATTTTCATGATCCCACTGGGAAGGAAATCCATCAGGCTCGGTCGCTTGAAAGTCTTCCAACACCAACACCTGTCCTTCTGCTGCGACAGAGTCCTGCCAGGCCCCCACCGCTATGATCATCCCGAGCGCAATTGCTACGAATACCGATACACGACTCCCCATAGATACCATTCCCTTTCTTACGTTTCGTGCGACGAAGCCGGTTGGAGCAGCGGGACCTGCTCCTCTCGGAATTCCTCGCCCATCGCCGGCCGTTGCCCCCGTTGGCACATCCAGAACAATACGAGCACGGCCGCCCAAAAAACCACCATATTCAAGGTCACCATTTTCGTAGCGTACTGAAGGTCCGGGGTGAACGCCCATGGTGACACATCAGCCATCAGTTCACTGACATGCCAGGACAACCTCCCCGAGGAACGAATATAGCCCATTAAGCCCATCACCCAGCTGAAGGACGCCGCTAGACCGAATAATCCGACCATGCCACGCAGTGGAATCTTCCCCCACTGGATCGGGCCATGGACCACCGCACCTCGAAGCATCAAGCGGTTGACGACCACGCCGACCACAATCACCGTCAAGGTCGTAAATGCTTGCGGAGCCGAGAGACCGACACGGATCTTGGCCGGCAAGTAAAACCCATAGATGGACAGCCAGATCACATTCAACGCGCCGATGACATAAAGCACCGTGATCAACGTGTTTCCGGCCCGGATCCATGAAATAGTCATCGTGCGATTCGCGCGGCGATAGTACAAGAAGCTCAACGCGGTCACGAGAATCATGATATTGACGGCACCGTTCTTGGCCGACATCACGCCGTAGTTGCCGATCACGGGATGCTGCGCGCCCCCCATGGCTTTGACTTCGCTGGCAGACATCAGCATCGTGTGCGGGGTCAACCAAATGAAAAGCGCCAGTACGAGGATGCTCAATAAGAGTTGGTAATAGGGTTGATAGCGCTCGCCTCCTTTGATCCTTGCCATGCTTTGCCAAAGATAGTAGTTGATCCCTAAAAACAGGACCCCGATGAGAAGCGCCTGCACCACAAAAAGCCACGTGAGCAACCCACCCATCATCGTGACACCCATAGTCTGACGAAACACGAACACGGACTTCATCAGCCAATACCCCGCGATCGGCATAGGAAGAAGCGCACACACGGTGACAAACAGGAAGACATAGCCCACCCAATCGAAGTAGGCCCGTTCCTCGTCGGTCTTGCTGGTAAAAAACCGATAGCAGGCGTAGGCCAGCACCACGGCTCCGCCGGACATGATGTCCGCCAGAAAGCGATGCACGTTCAGCGGATTCCAAAGGGCCGAGTGCAAGAGGTGCCAGATATTTCCTAAAAACCGCCCCTGTTCATCCACGCCTGCCGGCGACATCATGAAGGACGACCAGGAATTCGCCAGCATGAGTAGCGCGGTGCCCACGATGTTCGTCAGAATGCCGATCGCCGCGTGGATCCATTTCAACCCTCGCTCAGCCATCCGACTCCAGCTGTAGTAGTAGACGATCAGCAGAATCGTCTCTCCGACAAACACCGCAGCATATAGCGGCATGAACGACTTGAATGTCCCACCCATGTAATTCATGAAACTGGGGTAGAGCATAATGAACAGAGTGAGCATCAGACTGCCGATCAGTGCGGTTACGGATAGTGCCAGCACGGCTACCTTGGCCAGATCCCGAGCCAGCCCGTCGTATCGGAGCGCTAACGCAGGCTTCTTCGTCGTCAATCCAAGGAACTCGATCAGCGCACAAAACAACGGAAGCGCCAGAACAAACCCGCCAAAATATGTATGTTGCTGCGTGATAAACCAGATGAGCTGCCGACTATCCAACGAACTGATCTGTGGATAGACCGTCTCTTGAGGAGCCGGCGCGGGAGGTCCCTGTGGAGTGCCCTCCGTCCCAAAATACACATCCACCGCAGATTCGGCGAAAGACGGATCAGGGCCGTTCCACGCAAACCCCATGGCAATCGACAATAAGGCAACACAGATCGCCGCTCTCAACATGGAACGCATGACTCGAACTGCTCGCCCCATACCTCTCACCCCTTTGTTCCGTTCTTCTCGAACGCCAATTCCACTCCAACGCTTTGGGGGGAACTGACCTGTTTGCCAAGAATCCCCATCACGAACGGGCAGCGCAACAAGCCGCTTGATAGTTGTGGAGCCTGCTCATTTTCCACGTAACGACGATAGCCCAGATAGTACCCGTACCCCGCCATCATCGCCGCCACGAAGGCACCCATCACAACGGCAACACCCGGCGTAATTGCCGGCTCCCTGGCCACAAACAACACGAGTCCCATGGCCACGAGGTAGTAGGTCGACGCAAATGCCATCCCAGGCCACCACCAATATTTGAGCAATTCAGCCGGTCTCGTCTGACGGAATGTCTGGATCCAGGATCCCGAAGGATTGAGCCCACCCAAATAGGCACAGAGCGCAAGCCCTCCCGCCAATACCGTCATGCCCAGGAGCTGTACCAATGCGGCATTGTGCGCATCGTCGATCGCCGCTCCAAGCAGCGTCGCAATCGCGCCAATCCCCATGCCCGCCACAGCCCAGGCCCCCACCCGCGATGCCCGTCGTTGTACCAGCAAACGCAGCTGCTCCCCGTCCGGAAACGTCACAAACGGACGGCCCAACACCGAAAGCCGACGCACATGCCCGATCTCAAACGCATCACGCGCGACGGATGTGCAGGCGATGATGACCGCCATCATCGCCGGCCCGTCAGGATGTTGAAGATAACTGTAGTGCATGATCCACAAGAGGGTGAGGACCAACAGAGACAGCTGAACGCCATACACCGCACCAATCCAACCGACCACCCAGCTGAGGAGACGTAGACCGTCCTGACTGGCGATGGAGGACCAGGTTGCGGCACGTCCGACCCGATAGGCCAAGAACGCCGTCACCATGGCCACGAGACTGCTGACCGCCAGCAAGACTAACGGTTCGGTAATCGGCACAAGGTGTTTCGCCAACCGATACACCCCGAAGGCGACCAGACCAGGCACAAACATCACGATCCGTTTTTTCCGGCGAACGGCATCCTCCGTCACCGCGAGGGTTAAACTCGGAAGTACTCGTAACGCCATTCTGTGCAACATCAGTATCCCGTCGCTCGTGAAACGTCGTTCGTGAAGCGCATAGCGGAACAGCTCCACTTTCTAGGATTAATTCGCATCATCTTGGACGTGTCACGCTTCACGCTTCACGTTGCTCATCCCAAAATACTTTGCCTTCACCTCTTCCATCAGAGAGACTGTGACACGGGAGAGGCTTCGATCCGCCGCTGTCCGTTCAAGCTCGATGCGCGCCATGGCACGAACAGGAGCCGGCACTCGCTCCAACCGCCGCTCCGCCTCTGGATCCCATTCGATACGCTCCCCGGTTCGTGGCCGTAGGAGCGCATCATAGGTCACGACACGGTCACCGTGACGACGAACATCTTGCTCGATCTCCTCCCGAACCAACAGGGCCAGATACGGCGGCATCCGCTCCAGTCGATGTAGGGCCTCATCAGTCCAGAGCAATCGATCAACGAACTGCCGTGGCTCACCTTCCGGCACATCGATACCAACTTTCAACCCACACCCTCGGCATTCCGATCGGATGAACCATTGGGCTGCACCATCGGTATTCATCCGCTCTTCGATCCCTTCTGTGTGCATCCAACGACCGCATCCACATGTCAGCATAGCAATATGCTACCCAATCTTCCCGGGGTAGAGGATATACAGCATCGTGTAGGTAAAGCTTCCGGTGACGAACAATACGCAATAGATCACCATCGTAAACCTGCCAAGTGCACGGTGTCGTTTCGCCCCATCAGGCCAAATCCGTTGAATGGTCATCTCGATCGCAAAAACAAACGCCACCAGAAGGAGAAACACCAGATACACTTCCAGCTTTCTCATCGAAAATCCAGCCATGGCGACACGCGAATAAAAGAGCCCTAATACCACCATAGCAATCGCACCGAAGATCAGACTCACCCTCTTCCACGTCGTGAGCAACCGGGATTCTCGAAGAGACCGAACGCCATGGATGAACTGCTGGGACCGAAAGCCCAACACGATCATATAGACCGCCATGATCAGACCGATGATGACGAGAATAATATGGAGTGTCAGGACGGGAATGAAGACATAATCATAGAGCGACTGGGATCCACCGAATCCTTCCTTCCCCTCAACGGCCAGGACACCAAGCTGTCGAAACAGGTAATACGCGATAAAGAAGCTGAGCATGGAAATCATGCCGCCCAGCATCAGCCAATGGTGCGCATCAGCATGTCGTCTTCGAGCTTGGAACCAGCCCACGATGAAGAGCCCAGTAAACAGCGTCGCCATCAGCTGGCTTAAATCCGCCCCGATTGTTGCATGGGTCCCTAAAAACCCTGATTCCCGTAACCAATCCATTACGACCGTTCACCCATTTTCTCAGCCATCTATCCACGCTTGTTCACCAACCGAGGTGGGAAACACGCGTTCTTTCGAATCTCCAGTGGCGACAAGAGGTCATGGTTTCACGCCTTGCACCACAGCCGTTTTTTCCAGCTCCTCAACAGAGACAAACCCCGCCTCCGTCAGCCATTGAGCAGCATCACTCGCCCGATAACAGCCGCCATGCTGAGTATTCACTAGAATATGCACCGCGAAGGCGGTCGTCCAGGCCGGACCGGCACCAGATTCCTCCAAAAACCGATCTTTGATCACAAGACGCCCACCCGACCCGAGAGAGGCGAAGACTTTGTCAACGACCTGCCGATTCATCTGAAATGTTTGATAGTGTAAAATGTCCGACATGAGGACGAGATTGTAGGGACCACCGAGCGGATCTGAATTGAAGTCTCCTGGCAACAATTGAATCCTAGACTCAAGTCCGGCTTCCTTCACCGTTTTTTCAGTCAACTCGAGCGTGGCTGGAAGATCAAACACGGCGGCAGTCAATTCTGGATACACCCTGCAAAAGGCGATGGCGTTGGTTCCAGCCCCGCCTCCCAGATCCAAGATTCGCTCCTTCCCCATCAGGTTCAAGCGCCGAGCCAAATCCGGCCCACTTTGTTGGCCGATACGGTTGAGGACGGCCAGCACATTGCTCCCCAGCTCCGGGTCGGTCTCAAAAACATGTCGATCGACCATCCGATGCCCCGTACGAATCGTCTCTTCCAATCGTCCCCAGTTGTTCCACTCGGCATCATGCAGGAGCAGGAGGTGCCCCACATATTGTGGCGAATGCCGAACAAGATGTGTCAGCGCCGTCGACGAATTACCGAACAACTCGCCGTCTTTTGTCAGCAGCTTCATCGCCACGAGCGCATTCAAGAGGATACCAAGCATCGAGGCATCCGCGCCAACCCGCTCTGCGATCTCCTGAGCAGATTTCGGCCTCGTATCGATAGCTGAAAACACATCGAGTCTTGCAGCCGTCAATAGAATCTTGGTTTCCCAGTAGTACCCAAGCTGAAACACTTCCGCGAGCGAGAGTTGTCGTGACACACCAATCCCTTTGGCCTGACGCTTCAAAAATTGGCATATTACCCACTGGGGAAACGGAAAGGCAAGACAACGAACTGGTTGGATTTACACAGAAAAGACGAAGGGCAGCGGTTTACTCCGCTGCCCTTCGTTTATGGACCATGGATTGAAAACTGCTGCTTACTTGACCTCAGCCTTGAGGTTAGCAGTTCCCCCGTCCGTCACATCGACATCGAATTCAACCCGGGCACCTTTTGCGGCAAACGGATGCCAGACCACCACCTTGTGCTTCCCGGCAGGAACATCCTTGATTTCGAATGATCCGTCCTCTTTCGCCACCGCATAGTGTGCGTTGGTGACAGGGAGGAAGAAAGATTGCATGAACTCATGCTGGTCGCACTGTAAACGGAAGTACCCGGTCTTTTCCGCACCGCCTCTGAACACAACCGGCTTCTCCAAGGTGTCACCCTTCTTCGCAAGGCCGATGTTGAACACCGTTGCCGAGGTGTTGCCCTTCACCGTAAAGCTATGCGGGTTGTGGAGCACTCCGGCCACTGACTTGGGATCATCCGGATCGGCATCCGTATTTTCAACCTTAAATGGCCGCTTGTTGACGACCACACCGCTGAACGGTTGGAAATCACAAAATTCCGCCTTGACTTCCGTACCGGCATAACCGTCCATAAAGGCCTTATCTTCGATATCCACCACCGCAACAACGGCCCCCTTCAAGCCGCCGTCTTTCCCAACTTCAATCTGCTTCAGAAACCGCTTGTCCCCATCAACCTTGCCCTTGTCAGCGATCTTGATACAGAAATTAGGGTTCGGGAACTTTGAAAAGAGAAACTCTTTCTGTTCCGCCTTACCGGAATAGGTCACCTTCCCGGCGATCGCTCCACCTGCATACGAGGTGAGGGGCGCCGCAACCAACGCGACAGCGGCCACGCCAAATACCATTGATAACGCACTCTTCATTGGTCTGCCTCCTTGTAAAAGACTACCCATCATGGCTCCGACTCACTCCATCCGCTTTCCCCTCTGCGGGGAAGCACCATTCTTATCCTCATGGATTTGGATCGAAATACCCGGTACCACTCGTGTAGACCAAGTATGTATATGAAATAATACCGTCCGCTGTCAACGTTAAACAAGAGGTCGCTGAGTCTTCTCTGCTGTAGCTATTTCCCCCTTCATCCTGGTACTGTTGGGGCAGTTCATTGCTCAGTTCTTGAACCTTGATATATTCGAGAGCCTCAGCCTAAACTTACATGAATCGATATCCCCTCCTTCATTAACACTCATTATGTCAACACCAGCAGAATCCGCGATTTACCTCAAACGGACCTATCCGGTCTATATCACAAAGGTTTTATTTGGTCTGGTGACACTCAGCGCGGTGATCGGGGTACCGGCATACGGCCTACTTGTCGGCTACACCTGGCTAGACTGGACGATGTTCGGACTGCTGTACATGATTACCGGACTAGGTATTACAGTCGGGTACCACCGCCTGATCTCGCACCGAAGTTTCGCGTGCCCGGACTGGGTCAAGGCCGCATTCCTCATCGCCGGTGGATGGGCACTGCAGAATTCCGCCCTCAAGTGGGGAGCGGACCACATTCGGCACCATGCCAACTGTGACCAAGACGCGGATCCGTACAACGCGCAACTCGGTTTCTGGCATAGCCACTGCGGATGGCTTTTCTCCGACCAGCGGTATGTGGACGAGAAATACGCAACTCGCCTCCGGCAGGATCCGGTGATCATGTGGCAGTACCGCAACTACACCACGATCGTGCTGTCAGGGCTCGCGCTGCCGTTCGTCGTGGGTTCCATACATGGCGGTCTGCTGGAAGGCATCGGCTGTTTCATGTTGGCCGGTGTTGGCCGAACGTTTGCTGTTCTGAACTCGACCTTCTGTATCAATTCAGTCTGTCACCTCTGGGGAAATCAACCGCATAGCCAATCAGATTCCAGTCGTGATAGCTGGATCGTGTCGCTCCTGACCTTCGGCGAAGGGTATCATAACTATCACCATACCTATCAGAGCGACTACCGAAATGGGCCACGCTGGTATAACTTCGACCCATCGAAATGGTTGATCTTCTCGCTTTCGCTCATCGGACTTGCCTGGTCGCTCCGCACAGCGTCTGCCGGGCAGGCAAAAGTCTCCAACCTGTAGGTTTTCACTCATAGCTGGAACGCCGGATAGGACGCGCAGCGGAACTGCCCGTCCTAATACTTTCGCAAGGAGACGGGAGGGAGATTCCACAAAGCCTCACGGACCTTTGCCCATAGCAAATCCAGCATGAGGGCAAGGTCGGGAGCGCTCCGGGCAAGCAATTTAATTGCCAGACCTGGGACCGGCGGCATCGAAACTCCACCTAGCACTTGGCCAGGCAGATTCCCCAATATAGAGGCACATTTCGATTCAAGCCCTGCCCAAATCTCAGGTGACACTGCGTCGTTCACAACATAGAAGGAGGCGACATAGTCCCACTCCTCGACAAGCCCGACACATCCGAGGTCTGATGTGGGCTCCAAGACATAGCGCTCGACAAGCACCCCACCAGCGGCCGTTGTAATTTGGATTTCGTTCTCGAGGTCACTGAAGGCCCATCGTTCATCTCGAGCCATCCGTCCCGAGGCAAGAGCATCCCACAGGACAATGGTGGCACCAGGTGCCAGTGTCGCATGAATCGACTGACGAAATCGCGATCCGGCAAAAGGAATGGTGTGTTCCGGCAACCATTCCAAAATGGCATCAGGTCCCACCGTAATGTTGATGATCTGCTCGGACAGCTTCCCTTCTGAACGATAGACACGGTTGGCAGACGGCGCGGAGACTAGGACATGGGAGTCCCGATCCAGATTCATGTCGATGGAGAGACCGTCACCCCCGACAAGACCGCCGGATGGATTGACAAGGAGTGTATACGCCGCTCCGGTATCATCAAGATAAATGGGAGGGAGAAGCTTCCACGGTGTCGTAACGTATGAATCGGCAATGATCGTTTTTCCCTCGACCTTCGCGTAATCCAGCTTGAGCTCACCGACCCGCCCGACCAACTCAGTGGCAAATTGCACCGGTGTAGTCCGTTTCTGAGAAGGTCTGCTTCTCCGAAACGGTTTGGTTTTCACAGAGTCGCGACGACTCCGAGCCACCCGGTTGCGTGCCCCCCCCCGAGCCGGCACGTTATGAGTGCCCCGCTCGCTGGGGAAGGCGCTGTTCCACCCAGGCTACGACGGAGTCCAGTCCTTCCCCGCTGAGAATATTGGTAAAGGCAAACGGAAGGTCGCCCCGCATCCGACGGGTATCCTGATCCATGACGGACAAATCGGCTCGAACGTGCGGCGCCAGATCCATCTTGTTGATGACAAGGAAATCAGATCGGGTAATCCCTGGCCCGCCCTTTCGTGGAATCTTGTCCCCTCCGGATACATCGATCACATAGATGACATGGTCCACCAATTCCGGGCTGAATGTCGCGGCAAGGTTGTCTCCCCCACTTTCCAAAAAGATCAATTCCACATCCGGATGGCGCCGAAGTAGGTCGTCGATCGCTTCTTGGTTATGCGAGGCATCCTCGCGAATCGCTGTGTGCGGACATCCCCCGGTCTCAACACCCACAATCCGGTCGACCGGCAAGGCTGCTCGTTTGGTGAGGATTTCTGCATCGATCTTGGTGAAAATGTCGTTGGTCACTGCAGCTAAACTGTAGCGCTCGCGCAGCCGCTGACACAGCGCTTCGACAAGCGCGGTCTTACCGGATCCAACAGGTCCTCCAATGCCAATGACCGGAATGCCTTTTTTTCTCGCCTGTGTCGGAGTCCAATTGTGATTGTGTTCACGATTTAGGTCGTGCATGTTCGTTTAAAGAATCGGCAGCCTCAAGCCGAGCGCTACGAACCGCCGTCCTTTTCCTTTCCATTGTAGAAATGTTGTGCCTAGACCTCCGAGTTAGGACCGAAAGAGCCTCCACTCGAGGGAACCATGGCGCATCGAATAAATGTCTTGAATGGGCGACCATGAACTCATCCGGGCGCTCGAATCCACTTCCCTACTGATCCGCTCGATCAAAGGAAGCCATTCGCCCAAGATGCGCTGCCCCTCATGTTGGCCGATCGGACTCAATCGCATGGCCGCCGAAACAAAACCGACGGCAGTTTGGTACAGGAAGGCCGCTGCTGTTTCTTCGGGATTCCAGCCGCATACCCCCAGCGTAAGGCCGAACGTCACCGCAAGATGGCCGGGAGCGCGGTCCGCCTCTATCTCATCACGATATTCACTTAAGATCGGCTGAGCTTTGACTTGATCAGCCGCAACTCGAATTACCTGACGCCCCATCTGACGACTGGCCATCCGCGACTCACGACCCAGTTTTGTTGCATCCAACCGTCGATCAATCTCAAGAGCGGCCGAAATCATTCCGTCAGCCCCAGCCGCGTTGGCGATCTTCGTAGCGAGAGCTTCTCGGCGGCTCATGCCGCCTCGCAGTAGATCTTCAATATATCGCGCAAATTGATCAGAATTCTTCACTGCGCCGTCTTGTACGGCCGCTTCCAATCCTGAAGAAAATGCGTAGCCGCCGGAAGGGAAAAACGTATCGACAAATCGGAGTCCTTCAAGTAATGCGGGCGTATTCATGGGAACATGCTGACACGTGATAGGCTGGCCTATGCTGACAGAGCGGAACGACTTTCCTTACCTACCCTGTCAACAATCCCCCTGACCCTTGTCAGCCCTTCAGAACAGGAAGTACCGCTGTGCCATCGGGAGCACCACCGCCGGCTCGCAGGTGAGCCGCACACCGTCTGCCGTCACGACGTACGTTTCGGGATCGACTTCAATTTTCGGAAGATAGTCATTCAGCTTAAGATCGCGCTTGTTGATGCTCCGGCAATTCGTAACTGCGGCTATTCGTTTCTGTAGTCCTAGTTTTTTCGGAATTTCGCGATCCAGACTCACCTGCGATACGAACGTCAAGCTGGTGCTGGTCAACGCTCTTCCGAACGCCCCAAACATCGGACGGCTGATGATCGGCTCCGGGGTCGGGATGGAGGCGTTGGGATCACCCATCTGAGCCTGAGCGATGAACCCGCCTTTCAGCACCATCTCCGGCTTGACGCCGAAAAATGCAGGCTTCCAAATGACCAGATCAGCAAACTTCCCGACCTCCACGGAACCAACCTCGTGTGCGATACCGTGGGTGATTGCTGGATTGATCGTGTACTTGGCCACATAGCGCTTCGCCCGGAAATTATCGTTCTGTATCGAATCCTGCACGCCGGCCGGTGACAAGTGACCTCGCTGAACCTTCATCTTATGCGCATTCTGCCACGTTCGAATGATCACTTCACCGATTCGCCCCATGGCCTGAGAATCGGAGGCCATAATACTAATTGCCCCAAGATCATGAAGAATATCTTCTGCTGCAATGGTTTCACGACGGATACGAGACTCCGCGAACGCCACATCTTCGGGAATCCTCGGGTTCAGATGGTGACACACCATCAACATGTCGAGATGTTCATCCATCGTATTGGCCGTAAACGGCATGGTCGGATTCGTGGACGATGGGAGCACGTTCGGTTCTCCACAGACCTTGATGATGTCCGGTGCATGTCCGCCTCCAGCGCCTTCCGTATGGAAGGTGTGAATCGCCCTTCCCTTGAACGCCCTGATCGTGTCTTCGACGAAACCGGCTTCGTTCAAGGTATCGGTATGGATCGCGACCTGTACGTCATAGCGTTCTGCAACGCTCAAACAGGTGTCGATCGCAGCCGGTGTCGTCCCCCAATCTTCATGCAGTTTGAGACCGATGGCACCTGCCTCCACCTGCTCGTTCAACCCATCGGGATGGGAGGAATTCCCTTTACCAAGAAACCCAAGATTGATAGGAATGCCGTCCGAGGCTTCCAACATCCGGTAGATATGCCATGGCCCTGGTGTGCAGGTCGTGGCATTAGTGCCGGTTGCGGGGCCAGTTCCACCTCCTATCATGGTCGTAATACCGGACGAGAGCGCGTCCCAATACTGTTGCGGGCAGATAAAGTGGATGTGGCTATCAATGCCGCCGGCTGTCACGATATGTCCTTCTCCGGCGATCACTTCCGTTCCCGCACCGATCTCCATCCCCTGCGTGACATTCGGCATGAGATCGGGGTTTCCCGCCTTGCCGATTCCGACAATCCGGCCGTCCTTAATCCCGATATCCGCCTTCACGATCCCGCTGTAATCTAGGATGAGTGCATTCGTGATAACGGTATCGAGCGCGCCGTTTGCACTGGTGGCCCGGGTCGATTGCCCCATGCCGTCACGAATGACTTTGCCGCCACCAAAGACGGCCTCATCGCCGTAGGCCGTAAAATCCTTCTCCACTTCAATGATCAATTCGGTGTCGGCAAGCCGAACACGATCCCCCGTTGTAGGACCGTAGAGGGATGCATATTGTTTTCGTTGAATCTTCACTTGACCCCTCCTTTCACGGAAAATCCACGTTCAGCTGCAAGTGCGAGGGCCTTACCCTTGACTTGAGAGTCATCGAGCGATCCCTCCGTCAACCCATTGATACCGTATGCGATTCGGCTCCCTGCCACGGCCACAATCGTGACGCGCTTTTCCTCTCCTGGCTCAAAGCGTACGGCCGTACCGGCAGGGATACAGAGCCGAAACCCGAACGCCGCTTCGCGATCGAACATGAGCGCATGATTGGCCTCAAAAAAATGGCAGTGGGAGCCGACCTGGATAGGGCGATCAGCCGCATTCTTAACCAGAACTTCTTTCGTTTCACGTCCCTTGAACGCTTCCACATCTCCAGACGCAACGAACATCTCACCCGGTATGACCGGTTTAGCCAACTCGCTCTTGATGGCTGCCGCTAAAGAACCTTTTGTTCGTTGGAGGGATTTCTTTCTCTGCGCCGGAGCTCGCTTGGTCTTCTTCGGCATACGTTTCCTCCTGCAGGGAAATGAGATGAGTGATCAGGCTTACGCCCCTGCCTATCGAATTGGATTATGAACAGTTACCAGCTTGGTCCCATCAGGGAAGGTCCCCTCGACCTGAAATTCGTGAATCATTTCCGGTACGCCTGGCATGACGTCCTTACGTGCCAGGAGCGTGGTACCGTAGGTCATGAGTTCGGCCACAGATTTCCCGTCACGAATTCCTTCGAGCACTGCGGCCGTCAGATACGCCACGGCCTCAGGATGATTCAGCTTTAGACCTCGTTTTTTTCGGTCTGCAGCCAGCTGCCCTGCAACGTAAATCAAGAGTTTTTCCTGCTCTCTCGGGGTCAAATGCATGAGTCCTCCTCCCTAAAGCAGCAACCCTGCCCTACTTCCTAAGAACAATAAAACTCGTGAGGATAACGGATTTGCATATCAGCTAAGGCCTTCTACTGCAGAATGGAGATGCATGTCTACCTGATCGATCAGCAACAGGAGAATCCATCCCAGAAGTCTGAATAGGCCAGGAAACAGGAGCCGACCACAGACCTCGCCTATCCGTTGTGCGGATCCGATATCGAGGAGACTTGCTTTTCAATGTTCTCCGATCGACACCATTAACTTGGCCAACATCCATACACCCACCGAAACGCTAGCGAGGCTGGCCAAGCCCTGCACACCGATAAACAGTCGTTGATTACACGAACGCGAGAAGATAACCGGAACACTGATTGTCAAACCAATCAGCATCATGCCGATGATCGACCCGACGCCGAAGATCAGAATCGACAAGAGGCCTGAACTGACATCGCTCGTCGTTGCCAGAATCATCAGGATCAATGCTGCCGATCCGGCCAATCCATGCGCCATGCCGATACAGAGCGGACGGATCGAGTCCGCCACCCAATGGCGATGATGATGGGTTTCCTGTCGTTGATGGCTATGGAAGTGAACATGGTGTTCACCGTCATGACGATGGCTGTGCACATGCCACCGTTCGCGGTACAACTTTCTCGCGAGCATCCCGCCAAGGACGATGAGTAACAAGGCTACCCCTGATTCAGCAATCATTTCAAATTCCGCAGGAATATGCAGTCCCAAAGCAAGAACAACCGCTCCCACGAGGAACAACGTCAAGGTATGTCCGATCCCCCACCAGAATCCGACGGCTCCCGATGCGAAGAGTGAAGGCCTCTCAGCAAGCACAGTCGAAACCGCCGCGAGATGATCGGCATCCAAGGCATGTCGTAGCCCAAGGAGGAAACCGACTCCGAGCAATGTCAACAATTCGGCTTCATGCATATCGCACTAATGCGGCTCGCATTATGATGATCTTCTTCTCCACCACCGCATGGATCACTACACGAATGGAGCCGTTCAAAAAACAGATCGTGGAGTCGTCGCTTAGAAACCTCTCCCGTGTCACTCCTCTTACACCGTCAGGTGTTGGCGGACCATGTCGGCATTGAGGTCGGAGCTTTTGCCCTGGGCCATGACGGCGCCCTTGGCCATCACCACATACTTTTCCGCGAGGCGGGCGGCGAAGTGGAGCCCCTGCTCGACCAAGAGAATGGCAAAACGGCGCGACTGTTTGAACCCGATGATGACATCCTCGATCTGATCGACGATGGAGGGCTGAATCCCCTCGGTGGGCTCATCGAGCAAGAGCAGCGTGGGGCTCGAGAGAATCGCGCGGCCGATGGCTAACTGCTGCTGCTCGCCGCCGCTGAGCACCCCGCCGGGGCGATGCAGAATCTGCGTGAGTTTGGGGAACAGCTGATAGACCTCCTCAAAGGCCGCCGACTCGGACACATCGCCCGGGATCGCCGGCCGGTTCCAGTAGCCCAGTAACAGGTTTTGATGGACCGTCAAATGGGGGATAATCTCGCGCCCTTGCGGCACATACGCCAGCCCCTGGCGCGCCCGGCGATCCGTCGACTCCCGTGTGATCTCCACGCCATTGAACCGAATGGTCCCCGACCGCGCCGGCAGCAACCCGGTCAAGGTCTTGAGCGTGGTGGTCTTGCCCATCCCGTTGCGCCCCATGAGACAGACCACCTCGCCCGGCTCGATGGTAAACGAGACGTTCCGCAGAATATGGCTCTCGCCGTAATAGGCGTTGATCTGGTCGACGACTAACGTCAGCGGCGGAGCGGGTGCGGTGGTCTGGGGCATCGGTCCTCTCGGGTCGGGGGCGCTTTACTGCGCGACTTTCGCGCGCCCTAAATAAATCTCACGCACATGCTCATCGGCTTGCACCTGCTCGACGGTGCCTTCACAAATGACGGTGCCCTCGGCCAACACCGTGACGATGGTGGCAATCTGCCGCACAAAGTCCATGTCATGCTCGATCACGACGATGGCTTGCTTTTGGGACAGCGTCATCAACAAGTGCCCGGTCTGCTCGGTTTCCTTGTCACTCATGCCCGCCACGGGTTCGTCGACCAAGAGCAAGGCGGGCTCTTGCACGATCACCATGCCGATCTCGAGCCACTGTTTTTGGCCGTGCGAGAGGGCCCCGGCGCGCGCATGGGCCTGCTCGGTCAACCCGATGGTCTCCAACACCTCACTGATCCGGGCCCGTTCCGCCGACGTCGTCTTGCCGACCAAGGTGGGCACCACGCCCTTGCTGGCGCGCTTGACCGAGAGGTCCAGGTTTTGCCACACCGAGAGATTGCCGTAGATCGACGGCGCTTGGAATTTCCGCCCAACGCCGAGCTTGGTGATGTCCTCCGCGTTCTTGCCGACCAGACTGATCCCGTCGCCGAACCGAATGGTCCCGGAGGTCGGCGGGGTCTTGCCGCAAATGACATCGAGCAAGGTCGTCTTGCCCGCGCCGTTCGGCCCGATCACCACGCGCAGCTCGTTGTACTGCACACTGAAATTGCAGTTGTTCAACGCCTTGAAGCCGTCGTAATCGACCACGACGTGTTCGCAGGAGAGAATCCGGTCGCCGGGCGTCACGTCACCGTCCCCCCTTCCGCCTTGACCCGCAGCGCAGGGGGCTCCTTGCGCGCGGTCAGTTTCCGAATCATCCCGATGAGGCCGTCGGGGAACAGCGTCACGACAATCACAAAGAGGCCCCCCAAAATAAATGGCCACGCTTCGGGGAAATAATTGGTCAAGACACTCCGGCCATAGTTGACGGCGACGGCACCGATGATGGCGCCGATCAAGGTGCCGCGCCCCCCGACGGCCACCCAGATGACCACCTCCAAGGACGGCAACACGCCGATCTGCGCCGGGGTGATGATGCCGACCTGAGGCACGTAGAGCATGCCGGCCAATCCGGCCAACCCGGCCGCCACGACAAACACAAAGAGCTTGTACCGCCACGGGGTGTAGCCGGAAAAGGTGACGCGGGATTCGCTGTCGCGGATCGCGATCAGCACGTTGCCCGCCCGCGAGGCGACGATCCACCGGCACAGCAGATAGGCGGCCCCAGGGCCAGGACGGTGAGGACGTAGAGCCCCCGCTGGGTGCTGGGGTCGGAGAGCCGAAAGTCGAGCAGCTGCTTAAAATCGGTCAAGCCGTTGGTGCCGCCTAAGCGCGTCTCGTTCCGATTGAAGACCAGCCAGGCGGCAAAGGCTAAGGCCTGGGTGATGATGGCGAAATAGACGCCCTTGATGCGGCTGCGAAACGCCAGCACGCCGAAGAGGGTGGCGAAGAGGACGGGCACGAGGATCGCGCCGACGAAGCCGCCCCAAAAACTTTTGAAGGGATACCAGAACAGGGGGAGTTCTTGGACTTGGGTCCAGACCATGAAGTCCGGCAGCTCGCTCCCGTAGACGCTCTCGGACCCGATTTGCAGCGCGAGATACATGCCCATGCAATAGGCGCCCAAGCCGAAAAAGACGCCCTGCCCGAGACTCAAGACGCCGCAGTAGCCCCAGATCAGATCCAGGCCGAGTGCCAAAATCGCAAACGCGAGAAACTTGCCGAATTGATTGAGGCGAAAGTCGGAGACATGGAACCACGCGTCCTCGGCCGGCAACAGGTTCAGGGCCGGCAGGACGACGAGAAAGAAGAGCCCGGCGACCGCAAACGCCAGGGTCTCCCGCGACGACTGAGGGGCGGCACCGGGCTCAGGCATCGGCACTCCGTCCTTTCGCCGCAAACAAGCCCTGCGGCCGCCATTGCAGGAAGAGAATCACGCCCACGAGGATAAAGACTTTGCCGTAGACGGCCCCGCTGAACGGTTCAATGAGCTTGTTCAACCCGCCGATCCCCAGGGCGGCCCAGATGGTGCCGGCCAGTTTGCCCACGCCCCCGGTGACCACGACCATGAAGGAATCGACGATGTAGTTCTGGCCCAGGCCCGGATCGACGTTGCCCACCATGGTGAGGGCCCAGCCCGCAATGCCCGCCAGCCCCGAGGCAAAGGCGAAGGTATACGCATCGACTTTGCGCGTGGGGATCCCCAGGCACGCGCTCATGTTGCGATTTTGGGTGACGGCGCGCACGCGAATGCCCAGGGTGGAGCGGAAGAGCAAGAAATAAATCCCCAGGACGCACACGATCGAGAGGAGGATGATGAAGATCCGGTTGTACGGCAGGTAGACGCCGACCATGACTTGGGCGCCCCCGCGCAGGGCCTCGGGCGCAATCACGGCGGTCAAATCGCCGAAGTAGACGCGCGCCGCTTGCATCAAGATCAGGCTCACGCCCCAGGTGGCGAGCAGGGTCTCGAGCAGCCGCCCGTAGAGAAACCGAATGACGGTGGCTTCGAGGAGCCACCCAAAGGCCGCCGCCGAGACAAACGCCACGGGCAGGGCCACGGGGAAGTACCAGTCGAAGGCCTCGGGGGCCACCCAGGCTTGAAAGGCTTGTTGGGTCATGAAGGTGGCATAGGCCCCCACCATCATCAGCTCGCCGTGCGCCATGTTGATGACGCCCATCAACCCGAAGACGATGGCGAGCCCTAAGGACATGATGAGGAGAATGGAACTCAGGCTGATCCCCCGGAACAGGGTCTCGATCGCGGTGGCCCACGAGGACCAGGATTCGATTTGCGCGATGGACGTGGCCGCCGCCGTCGCCAGGGTCTGCTGCGCGGCGCTCGCCGCCGGGGCTTGCGCCGCCTCCACGATCGCCTGGAGCGCACTCACGCTATTCAGGCTCCGCAGGTCTCCCAGCTGGGTGACGGCCGCCAGCTGAACGGCCGGGTCCGCCGCCTGCACCTCCAGCAGGGCTTGCGCCTCTTGCATGGTGTACCGCACCCACCAGACGTCCTCCGTCGCGGCCGCAGCCTTCAGAAACGGAATGGCCTCGGCGCGTCCCCCCATCGCAAGGTCCGCCGCCGCCGATCGCCGCGTATCCGGCGAGGCGCTCGCCAGGTTGGCCCGATTCTTCAGCAGGTCGACCACCGGTTTCATCGCAATCCGCACGGCCCGGCTCCCCACCTCCCGAATCTCGTCGAGCCGCGGGAGCAGGCTGGCATCCCCTGCTCAATCAGCACCTCGGCCGCCTTGGTCCGGACTGCTGCGTCCTCGCTCTGCAGGTCGAGGAGCGCGGACTCGATCGGACCGGCCGCGGACGCACTCATAGTCACTTGTGCTCCAGTCTCGTCAGCGGCCAACGCGGACTGGACAGTGAGGCCACAGAGCAGCACGAACGCAACACTCAACACGCGCAGCATAGTCGGGATGCCAGTCCGGCACATCACCACGTACACCCTTTCCACATGCTTCTTTCCAACAGATACCAATAACCAATCGATGAGAGGGCTGGAACCTCTATTTGAAAGAGGTTCCAGCTCATCACCTAACCGAGAACCACTCACCGTCAGAACCGTCCGTGAAACCACGAGACGGCTCTGCATCCAGAATCCCTACTTCTTATAGGTCCCCTGATGTTGAATCCAGTCGCACCCCTTGTCGGGGTTCGTGTACTCGCTCCAGGGTTCCGGTTTCACCAAGCCCTTGGACCGGTGAATGACTTTGAACTGCCCAGTCTTGAGAATTTCCCCGATCAACACGGGCTTATGCGTATGCTGATTACAGCAATCCATCATGATTTCCCCGCCCGGGGCCAGAAACTTCTGGTTATAGACCGCCGCACGCACGTTGTCGACGTCGGTGGAGCCGGCCTTCTCGACGGCCTGCTTCCCACGTAGACGCCGAAGTACGCGGCTTCGATCGGATCGTCGGTGACCCGATTGTCGCCGTCCGGGAGGTTGTTCTTCTTGCAATAGGCTTTGAAATTCGCCACGAATTTCTTGTTCTGCGGCGTGTCCACGCTCTGATAATAATTCCAGGCGGCTAATTGCCCCACCAAGGCGCTGGTGTCCATGCCCCGGAGCTCGTCTTCGGCGACGCTGAAGGCCATGATCGGCGCATCTTCGGCCCGCAGCCCCTGGTTGCCGAATTCTTTATAGAACGGCACGTTGCTGTCCCCGTTGATGGTACTGATGACGGCCGCGCCACCGCCGGCGGCAAATTTCTTAATCTTCCCGCAGATGGTTTGATAATCCTGGTGATGGAATGGGGTATATTCTTCGGCAATGTTCGCCGCCGGCACCTTCTTCGCCAGCAGCATGGCCCGCAGGATCTTGTTCGTGGTCCGCGGATAGACGTAGTCGGTCCCCAGCAAATAGAATTTCTTGTAGCCGCCCCCTTCGGCGCTCATGAGGTATTCGACGGCCGGTGCGGCCTGTTGGTTGACGGCGGCCCCGGTGTAGAACACGTTGCGCGAGCACTCCTCCCCCTCGTACTGGACGGGATAGAAGAGTAACCCGTTGTTTTTCTCAAAGACCGGCAGGACGGACTTCCGGCTCACCGAGGTCCAGCAGCCGAACACCACCGACACTTTGTCTTCCAAGAGCAGCTGCTTGGCCTTCTCGGCAAACAGGTCCCAGTTCGACGCCGGATCGACGATCTTCGCTTCGACGGGCCGCCCCAGCACTCCGCCCGCTTTGTTGATCTCCTCGACGGCCATCAGCACGACGTCCCGGAGCGAGACTTCACTGATCGCCATGGTGCCGCTCAACGAATGCAGCACCCCGATTTTAATCGGCGGCCCGCTCGCCGCATACGACAGCGCGTACTGCCCCAGATTCCCCAACAGCGCGGCGACACCCACGCCCGCGGCCACTCGCCCCGTCTGCCCTAAAAATTCGCGCCGCGACGCCCCCGCGGTCGGAGGCTCGGTGGCCGGCTCGGTCTGCGTCTGCTTCGTGTCCTGCGTCTTCATGATGCATCACTCCTTTGCTGTGCGGTGAGGTGCTCACTCCGG
Source organism: Nitrospira sp. (assembly GCA_016715825.1). Lineage (NCBI taxonomy): Bacteria > Pseudomonadati > Nitrospirota > Nitrospiria > Nitrospirales > Nitrospiraceae > Nitrospira > Nitrospira sp. The sequence continues at coordinate 360,776 of JADJXO010000013.1, forward strand.
TTGATGCGACAAGACTGATAAACTTCTCTGGAACGTATCAGCCCGTACAAACTTTCTCTTTAATTCGATCAGACTAATACTGGGGTATCACCGAATCACACGACTTTCGAGCAGGCCTATCCCCCCTCCTTTCTCCAAAAAATTCAGAAAGAGCCTGGATATATTGCTGTCTGACGAGAGAGAGCTGAAAAGAGCTGCTATCGTGGGGCGTATACTCTGGGAGAAGACCGGATCCGAATAATGACTTGCGTGCTACTGAGGTTGTACTTATTCTCAGGCCGATCATTCCCCCCCCTGAAAGGCGATGTATTTATATACTGCCTTCCACATAGTGTCAACCGACTTGAAGGCAGCTCACTCAATTGGCGTGGATCCCTCAATATCCCTGTGCTGGAACCATTGCTCGGCATCTGTTTCGATCTGGGCCTTCCTTGTTGGCCCTCGTTTTCAGAAGATGAAAGCAGGACTTGATTGGATTCACTCTACCTTTCTCATGCTTGTGAACATGCAATCAAGAACTTTTAAGCTTTCGTCGACGCGGATGTTCTGAAACCTACCTCTCTCTCACTATGACCTCACTATAACGATGGTCACAAAACGGTTAAAAACTTACAGCCTTCTCAAGACTCTCGGCAGGGAGAGTTTTTGTGTTTGCGTCACGTTCCTGCTACACTGCCAGTCTCATCTAATCATCCAAGGCGACGAGTCACCGCTATGCATGAACCAGCTTTGTCAGTCGTTAGGCGCCTAGTGCACTGCTTCATGATGAGTTGTTTGACCGTCATCGCCGTCGGGTGTGCCGGATCTCGCCCCTCCACCCCCATTCACGAGGCTGCTGTTGGCAAGGTGTTCCTTGAGCAGGTCCCGGACAAATCCTTTCAAGCCGCACACCCCATCAAGCTATCGGAGACGACGGTCGTCGATATCTTGCGTGGCGTCCATACGAAAGAAAAATCAGGACTCTTGTTGCTGCTCGGCAAGGCGTTGAAATCCACGAACCTTAACGATATCCGGACGTTCTCTGAGGATGACATTGTATACCTCGCTCCTCATATTACGACCGCCCTCGCACAAGCGACACCCGATCAACGAGTGGGTTTTCATGTGTATTCCGGACCAGCGATTTCTCAACAACCGAAAGCCAAACAACAGAGAGAAACCACGGCAGGCTATTTCTTCGCAGACGGCCTCTCCTTGCACTTTACACTGACTCAATACCGATACTACCCTGGGAAAAAGTCGACCAGCAGCCAGAAGGAGCCTCGTTCTCTCCCGGATACCGATGGGTTACGTGACAGAGAAGTGACGTTCATCCCCGAGGCTGCTGTGCGACCTGACGTGTACGATCGGTCAAGTTGGATTGGAAAATCTGAAGATCATTCGCTTGCGATTGACTACCAACTCTTGACGAAGGTTCTCACCGCTCCTCAACCAGCCCCAACGGCGCAGCAGCGTCCTGCAGCTTCGCCGGCTGCGGTATCGTCCCAATCAACAAGCGCGGTTCAATCGCCGCCTACTGGAAAGAGCGATGCAGACATCCAAGCATTTAAGGAAGAACTCAAGGCACTTCAAAAGAAAGTCGATGAGCAAAGCGCCGAACTCCAACGACTGAAAAGCGACCAGTCAAAGAACACACCGACCCCCTAATCATCATCGACGCGACTCGACGATCAGGTCGCCGCACAAAGCGGTCGACGTCACGACTCCATCTTGATACAACCTCTCATGACGCGTTGTATCCTATGAAATTGAACAATACGGCACTGTCGCTGTTTGTGAAATTCTGGGCGGCTAGTGACTGGCCGGTTGGGGATCAAACATCTCCTCCAACTGAGGAGAAGACCCGACCTCGACACTGACTGAGGTCTCTTCATCTGTTTCGATCGTCTCCATATTCGCCTTTTCCGAATCTTCCTCCGGCATCCTGTCTCCATCGATGGGAAGGAGTGCCTGTTCCCCTTCACCAAGCTCCTTGAACTCTCGGAGTGGAGGCAAGTGCGAGAGATCGCTCAGACCGAAGTGCTCTAAGAAATACTTCGTGGTCCCATACATGATCGGACGCCCAGGAACTTCCTTGCGCCCGACGATCCGAACCAGCTTCCGTTCCAAGAGGGTGCGCAACACGCCGGAAGCTTCTACGCCACGAATTTCTTCGATTTCCGCACGTACGAGCGGCTGCTTGTAGGCAATAATCGCCAGGGACTCCAGTGCAGATCTGGACAGCTTCGCCGTTGCCTTGCTTTTGTCCAACCGCTTGATCCAGGAGACATATTCCTGCTTGGTCACAATGCGATACCCGCCCGCGATTTCGGCCAGGCGCACCCCACGTCCTTCTTGCTCCAGTGCTTGGCCAAGGTTCTGCAACCCCTCTTCCACCTCAACCTTTGTCACTGTCCCAATCACCGAGGTGAGTCGAACAACCGACATCGGTTCGGAAGACACAAAGAGAAGCGATTCCAGGATTGCCTGAAGCTCGGCCCCGCTCTGCACGGGGTCAAGACCAACGGCTCCTTCCGCGGAATGTCCATTGTTCGCCGCAATATCCATCGCGCTGAGTTCGGTCGTCTCCTGAACCAAATCTGCCTCTCCTGACGTCATATCCCCTTCCATTCTTCCCCGACGGTGTGAAGCTCCGCCGGATCCGGCACTAGAGAAAATGTCCGTGACACCAGAATCGGTCCGAATGTCTCGGCTTGAAACACCCGGGCTACCCGAAGTCGCATCAGTTCAAGCAACGCCAAAAACGTGACGACGATCATCACCCGATGAATCGGCCCTTCAAACAACGCTGCAAAGGAAACCGAATCTTTCCCTTCGAGCGTTTCGAGGATGAGGTTCATCCGCTCACGCACCGTGAGATTGTCAGGTACGATTTCGAGCAACCGGCTGCTTGGATTTCGATCGAGCACTTCCTGAAGCGCATCAACCAGCTCAAACAGAGAGACATTTTCTAACGGGAGATCGTCTTCAACCTGCTCGACCGGTGGTACGTGTTCACGCCAGAAGATCTCGCGCCACATTCGTTCCTGGCTATCAAGCTGACTCGCCGCTTCTTTGAAGGCCTTATATTCGAGCAACCGCCGAACGAGCTCTTCTCGTGGATCCGGCCCGTCCTCTTCATCGTCCGCCCGCTCATCTGCAGGCAACAGCATTTTGGACTTGATCTGCAGTAACGTCGCGGCCATGACCAAGAAATCGCCTGCCACATTGAGATTCAGTTCCTCCATCGCCTCCAGATACTCCAGGTACTGCTGCGCAATCATCGCGATTGGAATATCGTAGATGTTGATCTCATTTTTCTTGATGAGATGGAGTAGGAGATCGAGCGGCCCCTCGAAATTCTCGATGCGAACCTGGTACGGGAGTTCGGTCTGTTTAGAATCTTCTGGATGAGAGTCCACAGGAGGTGTTTATATCAACTTATAGAGAGACGGGCAAGCCCGAATCTATATATTGTGGATAACCAGGCTCCATTCATTTGACCTTGATGAGGTACGCGATCAGCAGCGCCGCCACCACAAGAAAGACCAAGGTCAGGACATACTGCCCTTCCCGAGTGTGGAACAAGCCATCTGATTGCTCGGAAGCGAGGCGCTTTGTGTGGTCCAAGATCGGTGGCTGGTCGAAGCGCGCCGTTCCCAGGTCGTCGGGACGCTTGAATTCCGCGCTGGAAAAATCGACTGACCCGAGAAACTGGGCACCGGCAAACAGGACCTCGTTCTCAAAAATCGTAAACCCAAAGAAGGTCTCACGGCTGAAGATCGCCTCGCCAAAATCGATTCGACTCTTGAAGTGGCTTCCAGAAAATCCTGTTCCTTGGCCAAACCTCGACCGCTCAAACGTTGCCGGTTGCTCGAATGTTACTTCAAGGAACTCCGCCATACCGTCAAAGAGTGCGCCCGTACAGTCCAGCGGACCCTGAAACGTCGACTGATGAAATCTGGTGCTGGGTCCAAATTTCGTTTCCCGGCAGACCGTTTCCCCCATGAAGCGCCCCCGAACAAAGTGGGCTTCCTTTTCAAAAATGGCGCCGGAGAGATCGACCTTCTGCTGGAAAACCGAACGTGAAAGATCTACACCCTCTCGGAAACGAGATCCTTGAAAATCCACCGGCCCCTCAAACCGAAGGACATTCTCAGAAAACCGATGCCGGAGCACTCCCCGCACATCGGATTCTCGAATCGACAATGCCGCACGCACAGCCCGCTTCCGATCTTCAACCTCATTCGAACCGGCAGCAGGTTCCACGGGAAGGCGATCAAACACAAGGTCTCCGCGGATGACGACTCCGACTAGATCGACTCGACGCCCCTGTGCGATCGCATCGATCACCGCTTCACCGGCCACGGCATGGGCGTCACGTTCGTCTGGAGAGCACGTGGAGGGAAGATGGGTGACTAGTTCGGCTGAAGGGTCACTCGTCCGTGGCGCCACCACGCAGGTTGCACTGGACTCATATGACGCGACGGCGATCATGCTACTGATCACCAGAACGCTACAGCAACAGCGTCCTACTCGCATCAGACATAGACTCTTCACAGGGATTGGGTGGAATCAGCTCGCGAGTTACATTCGTATGACACGGCGAGAGCAACTACCCGTTGCTGAGTTGATCAGGCACCCGCCGGCGGACATCACGGGCTCCAGCGGCGGGCGAGTGGATGAGCCGCGTCCGATGAGACCTATTTCTCCCCCTGGCTCTGACGAGCCAGCGATAAGAATGTAATTAGTTATTTCGGTAATCGTCGTCCAACAAATCTTCCGACTTCCCGATCAGCTCGTCTCCGTCATCATCGGCGTCAAGTCCTAATTCTTCTTGTACTTCGTCCTCATCGATCTCATCTTCCATTTCCAACTCATCACCGATCATCTCATCTTCATCGAGATCGACGTCCTCAGGCTCGACTGCCATAGCCGGCTTGGTCACCACCGGCTTGCGTGGAGCAACATCCTCCTCTTGAGGAACCAGATTGTTAGCAGGCACGCTGGTTCGAGGAGATGAGGGGGTAGTCTTCTTCCTGGAAGATTTCGAGGCTGCTCTAGCCGGTTTTTTGACAGGTTTTTTCTTTGCTACCGGCTTGGACTTCTTGACGGCCACGCGCTTTTTCACGGTCTTCTTTGCCGCCGTTTTTTTTGCCACGGTCTTCTTTGGCGCTCTCTTCTTCGGTGCTGATGCGGCTTTCTTCTTACCAGACGGCTTCTTCGTGACGGCCTTTTTGTTCTTCTTCGCCATTCCGATCCCTCCTCTTCGTTTCAGCGCGGCGCAACGGCCTCCATCTAGCATGAACGAATAGCCTCTTGCAACCACCCCGATCCAATTTTTGAGCGACCAGCTGCGTTCTCATTGCTTCGGATCCAACAATACCCCGAGTCATCACCGACCCGGTTGGTTTCATGCGCACAGACCATGGAAGGCATCACACCTCCCAGGCTTCGCCACGTGCTAAAATGACGATACAAGGATGGACAGAATCCTTTACCCGTTTGTTGCGTCTCACGACGAGAACGTCTTATTTTACTGAGTGATTCCTTTCGTGAATCGGATACTTATCATCCTATTCGTTGGATGGGCAGGCCTCGGCTCAACCAACATGGCACTAGATACATCCCTGCCAGTACGGATCATGATGGAGGACGGCTCTCCCTACTATATCCCGATCGCCCCAACGATTGAGAGCCACACCCCTATTCAGTGGGACAATCCGACACCGACTCACCACACAGTTACCCATAGCGGCTGCCAAAACGATGGTAGCTCGTGCTTGTTCGATTCCGGAGCAGTATCTCCCGGGTCGTCTTTCAGCGTTCCAGGCTTGCCGGCCGGTCGTTACACCTACCACTGCCGGATCCATCCCATCATGCGAGGTCAGCTGATCGTCACCGACAGTCCATCAACCCCTTCTCAACTATAAGTTGCATGCACTTTGCTCTCTTGCAGGACCGGTGATGGCTCCTGTAGTCTGCCGATGTCTGACACAGACGGTTCCCCGCCATCATGAAACCTGCTGCCATCCACAAACCCCATGACTTAACGGGTGAGACCCGAGGCCTTCTGGCCTGGCACATCCCTGATCTGGTGGTCTACCAACACAGCTTCGACGAATGGTGGTTGGCACCCCTCGATGACAACCTGCCGCTGATCCGGCTGAACCGTACCGGGCTTGGCCTGCTCCAGGCGATGAACGGCCATACGACGGTCGGGGCACTTGTTGAACAGTATGGCGCCAAGATTTGCGGGCCCGAGGGACAACCTGGCGAATGGCACCTTGCGCGATGGGCAACTCCCAACTACTCACTCTGTTATTACGGGACCGCACCACCCGGCGGTCATCGGCATAAAGCCAAATGGGATACCCTCTTACAACAAGTCCGCGAAGGCTGGTCTGGGCGAGAAGAATTTGAGGGAGAGCACCATCTGGAAACGTTCCATGTGCATGAGTTGGCCCAGAGCGACGGAGATGATCGTCACTTTGACCTGATTGAAACCACCGTCTCTCACCTGTTCCGTGAGCCAAGCGAAGCTCTCGCTGGCTTGACCTACGGGCAGCTTCTCATGCGGCAACTCCGGCGGTTAGGCTGGTTCAATCCCAAACCAAAGGTTCTACTGGAAATCGGCGGGGGCTTGGGGTACGTCGCACAGGAACTGGGCAAGGGCCTACTCCCCTTCGAGAAACAGGGGATCACCTATTTGTCGCTCGATATCACCGAACCGTTTCTCAAGCTCCAAGTCTCTCGAGCCAAGGCCGGTGGATGGAAGGTCTCCGGCACCAGGGCAAACGCCGAATCGCTTCCTTTCGCCGATCATTCCGTTGATCTGGTGATCGATAATGAAAACATGGCAGACATGACACCGGTGCAATTGAGCAAAAACGAGCTCACATCCGGAGTTGGAGACACACCGCAACATCAAGAGGCCCTGGATTGGATCAGACGGCTCCGTTTGCCGATCGAGACGGATCTCCCGGAATCCGTCATCTTTAACTTGGGGCCGATTCGCTTTGTTGCCGAATTGTGGCGAGTCCTCAAGCCAGGCGGTCGCGCCTTTCTCACCGAATTCGGGATCGAGCAAGGGTGGCCGGCACCCGTGAAGCTACCGGGACATACCGAGTACGAAGTTCAATATAGCCATATGCGGCAAGCGGTGCGCTGGCTCGGGTTTCAAGAACGGTATCTGTCCCTTCCGCAGTTTCTGGGACTCAAGCCGGACACAAAGGTCCTCTGCACCGGCGCGACGTACACCCTCCAGCGATTCTGCGAGGCCGTCAACCGACCTTTTTCCGTGCGTGCCTACACGGAAAAGGAGTTACAGGAGGCTTTAGGAGACACGCTCCCAAAAGTCCAGGGCCTTCACTACCACGACCTGGCTGATCCAGCCTGGTTCGGCCTTCAAGATTTCAAAGTGCTGCTGTTGGAAAAACCGGGCGGCACGCCGAAAGCGCAATTCACCGAGCAAAAAGGCTATCGGTGGTATTCGCAGAAGTAAGATCGTTCAGACAAGGGTACCGGTACTGCCTCAGGCTGCGAATTCGACTCGAATCGTACGTCCAAGGCGCGCCTCAAGGGTGATGAGCATTTCGAGGCTGAATTTGTCCCATTTCCCACGAACGAGATCGGAGACACGCGATTGTGCAATACCAAGTCGCTTGGCCGCTTCGGCTTGAGTCAGCTTCTGTTTTTCGATGTAGAGACGAAGATCGCTCATCAAGTTGGAACGCATTTGGAGCACAGCCGCTTCAGCCGGATCGAACCCAAGGTCGGCAAACACATTGCCGCTCGATTTCGTCGTGTTCTTTTTCATGATCGACCTCCAATCTGACGATACCGTTTCCGCGCCAACTCAATGTCTTCTCTTCTGGTCTTCCGTGTCTTCTTCTGGAACACATGCAGCACATACACAGTCGTGGCGGATTGGGCCACATAGAACACGCGCCATTCTCCCAAGACATGGATGCGAATCTCCCGCACCCCGGCGCCCACCTCGCTCATGGGCCTCCAGTCAGAAGGGTCCAGCCCTCGCTGAATAAAGCCCAACTCAAGACCAGCCGCCCGCCGGGCCTCCGCAGGAAAACTCCTGGGATCATCACGACTCGACCCAACGAACTCCAGGGCTTTCATCGAAAGCTCTATATAAGTTTATTGATAACAGGATCAACGGATATGGATGATCACATTCTGGCTTGTCCAGACTCCTCGGCTTCAAGAGACTGTTATTCAAAAGCCCGGCGGAGCCTCGAAGGCCCAGCTCACCGAGCAAAAGGCTATCGGTGGTATTCGCAGAAATGACCGTCAGCCTTAGACAACGAAGCCATTCCCCGCTATAATTGCCGCCATCATGAGCACGCGATCTACTGTGCGTACGAGACCCCCTAAACGTGGTCGAAAAAGTGCCTCCTCCCTCAAGGCAAGGAAGCCTCGCCCGGTGTGGGAAGAAATCTTGCGCATCGCCCGAGCTATTCCTGAGCCTGACCTCCACAAACTGCCCACAGATCTCGCCGCTCACCATGACCACTACCTCTACGGCAGCAACGGAACGTGAAACGGCTTTTTGCGGACACAGCGTACTGGATCGCCCTCACCAATTCGTTCGACCAATACCACACCAAAGCCGTTGACGTGTCCTCGACCTTGGGAAATTGCCATATGTTCACAACGGAGGAAGTTCTTACTGAGTTCCTCAATGCCTTAGCCGACAAAGGACCTCGTGTTCGCTCCGCCGCAGTCGAAATGGTCGAAACCATCATTAACAACTCGGGCGTCACTGTGATTCCATAAAGCCGCCGCACATTCAGCCGCAGCCTCGCCTTCTACAAATCCAGACCGGATAAAGGATACAGCCTGACCGACTGCGGCTCGATGCTGCTCATGCGTGAGCGCCATCTATCAGCGGCTCTGACAACCGACCGGCATTTCGAACAGGAAGGGTTTACTGCGTTACTGCGCACTCGATAGGGGCCGACTGCTACCCTACTCCCATCGCAATCTCTCCAATCCCCTCTCGGCTCCGCCTCCTCAACTTCAAAGTACTGTTACTGGAAAAACCCGGCGGGGCGCCGAAAGCGCAATTCACGGAGAGCAACGGCTATCGGTGGTATTCGCAGAAGTAGACAACTGCTATCGACATTCAGCTATAAGCTCTATTTAAACGAGACAACAGAGCTGATGGCTCCCTGCAGAGGCAATGTGTAATTCCAAGTCAGGCATTCAACCATATATGCATTCTTCCAACACCTGCCTGCTCTGGGCTACTAAAAGCCGATCAGAAAGAACACGCATCACCTTGTTGTGATTGGCAACTGTCCTTCGAGTCCAGACTCTTCCAGTGGTAACAGGCACCAGCCGGTCTTCGAGTGTCGGCTCAGCTAAGACAATCAGAGAATGGGTCCTTGTATTTTTCTTATATTCAGGATGTCGCATAATTAAAAGATATTGCGAACTCAGCGGAAACAACACAACTGTTCCAAGAAGCCCAATACCCGCTTCTGCAGGGGGAAAACATGCCGCATTCCAGAGAGACACAGGACTGTCAGTTGTAATAAACGCCGCACCATCCTCCGCTTTTATTACTTCCCATTTCATCCGAGCAAACCAGGGATTGAGTTGCCCCATCATTGCCTTCAAATAGATAAATCCGGCAGACTTTTTCATCTCTAACCGAAATTTTCCCCCAAGAACATCTCTTGTTACATCAGTTGGGCCAAGAAGCAGAATTCGGTCCCTCATCAACCTTTTACCCATCTCGATCTGCCGAGGGGCTCTGATTCGCTGAAACTCCAAATACAGAAAAATTAGCAAAGACCTGGTCGTCAAGCTCCAAGGGTTGGTTTATTAATCGATCTATGACTTTCGCTGCTGCATTCTCCAGTGACTCGCCAACATATTTTTCAAGAAGATCTTGATCTATACCAGGCGGTGCCCATTCCTGGCGGTAATAATGCCTTTGATGCATCACTTCTTTTGGTCGCTGTCTACGCCATTGGCTGGACTTTCGATCAAAGACATTTAGAAATCCATCAGGATCGACGAATCGACCCAAATAAGAGACTGGCACGAAATGATTCTTCTTCCGAATATCGGCTTTGCACTTCAAATTATTCAATCTACCTCGGTTCATACTTGAGCGGCTCACCTAAAGGCGAGATTTCAGCGATATTCGGCTTGCATGACTAACGAACATCCTGAGCACAACGAAATCCAAGAAGATATCGTTTCCCATAAGTTCTGGTGGCGTCTCCCAAGTGGGACGCGGAGGGCAAACCAAGCCCTGGTGTATGTGTATTACTAATCCATGATCCCCCTCGAAGTCTCTTTTCCTCAACCCACTCCCATGCATTACCAGCCATATCGTAAAGGCCGTAGGGGCTTCGACCCGCAGCATAACTCGCAACTGGTTTAAGCTTCTCAGCATAGACATTACAAAACGCAAGACAAAACTGACCACCATAGTTTGCAAGACTCTTACTGGGCTCCGAATTCCCCCAAGGATATATTCGGCCATCGGTACCGCGTGCTGCTTTTTCCCATTCCTTCTCGGTTGGGAGGCGCTTCCCGTAGTAATGACAATACTCATTAGCATCTGACCACTCGACACCAATGACGGGCTTGTCCCCATCAAACTCTGGCCTTACATCCCCCCAATGCTCTGGTTTGCTATGATTAGTCGCCTGCATGAATGAAGCATAGAGCTGGGTCGTTACCTCATTTTTGTCTATGTAGAAGGCGGGCAACGAGATTGTGACGTTGTCGGTTCCAAAAAGGAATTCCCCTTCTGGTATGAAAACCATGGGCACATCCTCTTCGGTGTACCCAGGCAGATACACGTAACTTTTCGGGTCCCCTTGAGGCTTGTGAACTTTCTCCTCATCGACACGCCGCTTCTCAACCAATCTTTCCTGCCGTATTGCCTCCTCCCGCAACTGTCTCTCGCGTTCCCGCTCTCGTCCTAAACGCTCTCGCTTTGCACGCTCTTCTGCTTCCAGAATCCGTTCTCGCTCTTCTTCGCTCTGCACGTGTATCCTTTAGCCCTGAAACAGGCAAAATAAATATCCTTGTTTGTGGCCATTCCTCCAGCCGGCATTCCAGGAGTGGGAGTGATAAGCACGGGCTGTTGGGCTGCCTGTAGGCATTCAAAGTTATCTCGATCATATTGCTGCTGTGAAAAGTCTAGCTTAGAGAAATAGTACTGATTACTTCCGCAGCCACCGAGCGTCAACAACAGAGCAACTAGCAGGCTTCCAAAGCGCTTAATGTTTATAGTGTCCATCATCATAACTCACCAAGCTCATTTTTATGCCATTTGATTTAGGCGAACGCACCGTTAGCGTTTCATGAATTTTAAGTCCTCTGCCATACTGCGCCCAACTTATCAGCTTAGCGAATACGTCTTGCAAGATCGATCAGCACGCCTTCTCTCAGCCCCAAATCACTCACCAGGCACTCCTGCTGACCCAGCGTCTCCATGATCGTACGGATGATAATTGAGCCAGCGGCGATGACTTCTTCGCGGTTTTTCTCCAGGCCCGGAAGGCCGACCCGTTCGGCTTTGGTTCTGTTGAGCAACGTCCGCTCCAAGTCGCAAATCATTTCCAGGTTCAGCTGGTAGTTATGGATGCGTGCGGGTTCGTAGGCCTGAAGCTTCTGAGCCATGGCGGCAAGGGATGTAATCGTACCTGCTGTGCCAACAAATGTCGCCCGTCGATAATTACCCAGTTCAGCAACAGCCGCTTTTGTTTCTCGCGTTACCCATTCCCGCGCCTGACAGACCTCCTCATCAGTCGGTGGGTCGTGATGCAGCATCCGCTCGCAGAGGCGGACGACTCCAATATCAATTGACTGCACGATCGGCTTCCAACCTGGCCTGTCCAGAATAAATTCCGTGCTCCCGCCCCCGATGTCCAATGCCAGGATGTCCGTTACCCCAGTCGGCAGGCCTGAACGAATCCCGAGCAAGGTCCGCCGGGCTTCTTCGTCACCCGTAATGACTTCGACGTGAAACCCAGCCTCCCGCTTCACCCGTTCAAGAAACTCCTGGCGATTGCCCGCATCACGAACCGCGCTCGTCGCCACGACGGCAATAGCCTCAACATGATAGCCATTGATGACGTTGTGCCATTCTTGTAGGCAGGTAATGGTCCGATCCATGGCGGCTGAACTCAATCGTTTGGTCTGATCAACCCCCTCGCCCAGCCGGAGAATGCGCCGTTCCGATTGAAGTTCTTTGAGAGGCTGGCCGGAGGTGAGGTCTGCGATTAGCAAGCGACAGGTGAGGGTGCCTATATCAATACCGGCAAATCGGCGCGTTAGCCGAGGCGGTTCGGTCATTGCTCAATCCGAATCTGGTTCATTTCCGTTTCTAGCTTTTTCTGCGACTCCTTGAGTCCATCAACCTGTTTGACGAGACGGACAATCTCGGCGTCGTACACCACCCGCTCCGCTGTTTCGCCCCGCTCCTTCATGTCGACGGCCCGCTCGCCGATATCTTTGTACAGATCGGAAAGTTGCTGTTCCAGTTTGCGAAGTTCCAACCGCATGCGGAGCAATTCTGTCTCCTCCAGCGCACGCCCTGCCGCATGGACGGTCCCCAGGCGCAACGTCGCGATCCCAGCGCGCAAGTCATCTTTCAACCGCTGCAGGAAACCCATACGAACTCCTGACCAACAAGGTGACAGGTCTCAAGCTGACAAGCCGAAATTCCATCATGTCAGCCTGCCGGCGATTTTAACTGATTGCCCCCAGCTCCAGCTTTTTCTCCCACTTTCGGAGCATCGCCTCGCGCAACCCCTGATGAGCCTGATCTTTCAAGCCTGGATCAGATTTTAGGAGCGAAAAGGCTTCCTGCCTGGCCTGCTGCAACAGATCTCCGTCTCGCACCAGATTCGCCACACGAAACTCCGGCATGCCCCATTGGCGTAAGCCAAAAAATTCCCCTGGTCCTCTGATACGCAGATCCTCCTCAGCAATGACAAATCCATCATTCGATCGGACGAGTGCCTCCAACCGTTCTTTCGCTGAAGACATGGGCTCCTGATCTTCCTGAAAGCGTTCTCCCCGCTGCGTCTTTCCCTGCCTCATATTCGCCGCCATCAGCAGGCAATACGATTGATGGGTGCTCCGCCCCACACGGCCACGTAATTGGTGGAGCTGCGCGAGACCGAATCGCTCAGCATGCTCGATCATGATGATGGTCGCATTCGGTACATCAACTCCAACCTCGACGACGGTCGTGGCCACCAAGAGCTGGGTGGTTCCGGCCTTGAAGTCGGCCATCACGGCTTCCTTTTCCGCTGCCTTCATGCGTCCATGCAGGAGGCCGACACGGAATTCTGAAAATTCTCCATTCTGTAACTGTTCGGCACCCTGGATCGCGGCTTGGAGGTCGGTCTTTTCCGATTCCTCCACGAGCGGATAAATGACATAGGCCTGCTTCTTGTTGCGCAGTTCATCACGGACGATTTGATAGGCCCGGCGCCGTTGTCCTTCATTGAAGAGAAAGGTGCGCACTGGCTTTCGGCCAGGCGGTAGCACATCGATGACTGATACATCCAGGTCACCATACACCGTCATCGCCAGCGTTCGTGGAATTGGCGTGGCCGTCAATACGAGAACGTCCGGCTTATAGCCCTTGTCAATCAGCGTCTTCCGCTGTAAAACCCCGAACTTGTGCTGCTCATCAACGACCGCCAAGCCTAAGCTCTTAAATTGAACATTGCGCTGAATAAGCGCGTGCGTACCAATCGCCACCTGAATGTGACCGGTCGCCAGTTGTTCCATCTGTATTTTCTTCACCGACGCCTTGTCTCCACCGCGTACGAGGATTGCCTGCAACCCCAGGGCCTGGATTGTTCCAGAAAGGTTTCGGTAATGTTGTTCGGCAAGAATCTCTGTCGGTGCCATCAGCGCCGCCTGATAGCCTGATCCGCAGGCCATCACGATGGCATGGAGCGCGACCGCCGTTTTTCCTGACCCCACGTCTCCTTGCACGAGGCGATTCATGGGCCGTGGCGAGATCATGTCTCGAAATATTTCACGAAGGACCACCTCCTGCGCCGTCGTCAGGCGAAATGGTAAGAGTTGACCAAGTTTTCCCAAGAGCGGGGTCCTGGGATTGAACCGCAACACCTTCGGTTCATCGTGCACTGAGCGATATCTCGTTGCCAAGGCCAACTGCAGCAGCAGCAGTTCTTCAAATGCCAGCCGCCGATGCGCTGGAGTCTTCCCTCGCTCCAGAAGTTGAAGGTCGGTACCTGCCTTGGGGAAATGGGCATCTTGCAGCGCTTCATGAATCGGGATCAATCGTTGCCGCGCCCGAAGGGGAACCGGCAAATGATCGTGGAGATCGAGCCCATGCTCCATCAAGAGATTCCTCACCAATACCCGCATCTGACGAGACGTCCACCCTTTGGTCTCATGATAAATAGGCACAATACGCCCGACATGGAGCGTCGATTCGTGACCTTCTCCAAGAATCTCATACTGCGCCACATCCATCCTTGGCACCATCCACCCCTGACGACCGGCGATCACGCGCCCGCTCAACATGATACGAGTCCCTACCGACAGCACCTCCTCTAAATATGGTTGGTTAAAAAAGACGACCTGCATCCGCCCAGATTGATCTTCGACACCAAGTTCCAGCACACTCAATCGACGATTCTTGGCCCGTTTGACCTCAGACTTCCCAATCGTCCCACAGATTGACGCAACCATGCCTGGCACGAGATTCCCGATCGGTGTCATCACGGACCGATCTTCATAGCGCCAGGGCATGGTCAAGAGCGCATCTTCCACGGTTTCGATACGCAATCGTTGCAGGATGGTGGTGCGCTTTGGCCCAACCCCTTTGACGAACCGTACCAAACAATTCCAGAGAGGCGGTCGCCCCACGGTCTTCACGTCGGAATCGCGGAGAGACGGTGCAGACGCCCCCTGGGGATGGAGGGGCTGTTGCTGAGCAACCGTTCGAAGCGCGTCGATGTGCGCCACAGCCGCCTGTAATCGTCGACGTTGCTCCTCAACTGAAAGCGTCGGCTCGAAATCCACGAAGAGGTCACGTAGCGAAAGCAGGCGAGCCTCTATGGCTTTTGGATAGGTTGTTTGTTGGAGAGCAGACAAGACTTGCGCGGAGATAAACGCGTTGAGATTCGTGACGGCCTTCAGATGAGCACACCCATCTCGGCTCGCAAACTCAATGGGACGGGCGATACGGTCCACCCACTCCTGAAGCGACAGATGCATATTCGATTCAACGGGAGCCGACATACGATGGAAGATCGTAGCACAGCCTCCAAGAGCGCTCAATGAGCCCTATGAATCCTAGGCCATGATCTCCTGGCGGATTTTGTACGTTTACTTGGTCACCGTTTCTTCGGATGCTACACTCAGCACTACTACGCATGTACCGCCGCAATATCACCCATATCTTGATCCCCCTCGGACTTGGACTAGCGGTGTTAGTCAGCTACAACCTCTTTTTGAGATCGCCCTCGCCTCCATCGTCCGCTCAACTCACGGATACCATCGAACCTGTCGCGCCACCTCCGTCGCCACCTCCGCATAGATCACCTGAGATCGATTCGAAACATGCTCGTTCACTCGACCAAAGCACAATCCCGTCCACCCCGCATGAGGCGCTGCTGGAAGCCATTCGTGATGAGATTGAAAAGCATGATCTGGCGTCGGCTGAGAGCAAGCTGAAAGAGCTTCCTCCTGAAGTTTTATCGAGCAGCACCACTCGCCCTTTCGTGGCAATTCTGTGGAACAACCTCGGCTTGCAACAGGAACGGCTCCACGGGACGCGGGCATCTCTCAATGCGTTCAAGAAAGCGGCTGAACTCGACGACTCGAACCCCGTCATCCTCATGAACCTCGCCCACACCTACTGGGAACAGCGGGATCGTGCGCTCAATGCCGAGTTCCTCTCGAAACTGATACGGATCGCCCCGCAAGAACCCTTTCCACACTTGGCCATGGCTGACTTAATGCAAGAACAGGACAACTTGACGGAAGCCGCGAAGCACTTGGCTCAAGCCACCGATCGAGCCAGGCAAGATCCGGCGCTTCAGTCCTATCTAGCCGCTGTGACGGCCAAGATTCAGCGCACGCACTCAGTCGAATCCCAAATGACTGCGCGAAGCAGTACCCATTTCGTGGTCAAGTTTGATGGCGAGGAAGACCAGGGTATTTGGACTTCAGTGCTTGAAATTCTTGAAGAAGCCTATCGAGACATCGGACAGAAGTTCGGACATTTCCCCTCAAAGTCCATCATAGTTGTCCTCCACACCAACAATTCATTTCAAGGGGCGACCGGAAGCCCCGCGTGGGCTGATGGCCTCTATGACCCTTCGCTTGGTCGCATTCAAATCCCTACTCAAGGAGCAACGACGGATAGTAAGTGGCTCACCAGCGTACTACGCCATGAGTATGTCCATGCGCTCCTTCACGATCGTTTAGGAACAAACATTGGGGCCCTACCGACTTGGCTCAACGAGGGTCTCGCCATGCAATGGGCCGGAGATACGTGGCCGGAGCTTGACCAAGCCATGCAAGACGAGATCAGCGTGATTCCTTTGACCTCCCTGGAAGGCTCCTGGGGGTCATTACCGGCCGGCACGTCGACCGTGGCGTATTTGGAGGCTAATTCAGCGACCCATTACATGATCGAGCGATGGGGGTTGGCCCGCGTCGATGAATTGCTGAGTGCATTCGAAGCAAAATCATCTGTGGCCGCAGCCTTTCAAAACGTGCTGCTTATCTCCTACGAGGAGTTCCAACGCCAGTGGATCGAAAGCTTCGAACAGAATCGTTCATAACGTCGCGGCCCTTCATTTCAAGCTCCTTGAGGATGGATACCGATTAAGAATTAGATCAACTCCGCAGGAGTCTCATCGTCAGGAGATTGTCTTGGCCAGGCAGGAAGTATCGCGGCACGATCACCCGACGACTCCGTTGCTCCTTCATCCGATTCTACTTGAGATAATAGATCCTCCCAGAGAACTCTCTCTCCATTGGGATCAAACATACGAATTCGGAATTCAAAAGTATGGGAACTTCCCGTTGAAATTTCAGCCGGTTGAATGGACTGTCCCATGATCGGCTGGACCTTCGGCATTTTCGCATGCATGGTTGTAAACTCATCTTCCCAGACGGACAAGCCAGAAGCTGCATCAACTGCGCGGAGCAGGAAAACGGGTTGATCGGCAATTGATTGTACCGCCTGTGTCTTCACCGCAATAGCACGCCCAGGCATGCTAACTGACACCTGCAATTCTTTCTTACTGTCTGGCTGCACGAGATTAAGTCGCCCCTCCCATTGAAATGCTCCGGTCTTTGCATCATAGACTCGCAGCATGAAATTGGACAGATCGGTGGCACCCGAACCCACACCACCGGCAAAAATCCGAGGACCGGGAGTTGTTTCCCCACTACCATTTTCTTTTACGGCTAGTTCATAGACTTCGTCGGACAAGGTGGCTCCTGATTCTGCGTCATATACTTTTACAGAGATTATAGAAGCCGAACCAATTTGGTACCCGAACCCTGCCGCCACGATCCTCCGATCTTCGGTAGGTTCTTCGCCCCATGCGAGACTACTGAAACACAAAAGACAGAATCCGACTACCATGGACCACGCCATGATGGCCAAACGGGCTTGGCACGACCAATCCCACGTTCGATCCCTATCCTGCCCTGGAACGAGACAACTCGGTGGTACACGCAAGGTATTCAACATGTATCCTCCTTCTAAAGTGAGGGCATTCTGGAGGAGGGCACGTTGCCGGTAAATTCCTCGCTGTAGGAATGGTCCCCTCCAAAGAGGGGCCTCTGACTGAAACTGAGGATTACACTGGTGGGCTTTGTCTCACTGCCTTGGTTTTACCAAACCATCGATACCGATGACGGGCAATGATCCTATAACCGCGTTCCGCTAGATCCCCTGCGAATGGCCACCGTAATATCCACCGCACAACTTTCCCCCACTGAGGTGTGGAAGAGATGGGGGAAAAGCTTGCGACCTTCCAAGACTTCCCCTGAAGGACCGACCAGGAATGCTGTTTCAGCGCGATCTGGACGATAATCCCGTTCCAAGGCCTTTAGGCCTCTTCGCTCTGATACACAACAACCTGCAGCCTCTCACCGGCCAGTCCAGGTCCCGCCCGCTCGAACTTCGATTTGATGGACACGCAAAGCTGGCACTCCGCGTCATAGACCAAACGGTAGGGTTGTTGAGCGAATTGATTCTGACTCTGCCTGTCTTTTGTCCAGTCAGCCATTGCCGACGTTCTGATTGTCAGGCTATAGTCCTGGGATGAACCGATCCGCACTACTGGCTTCGTTACTCGGCATATGTGTCATTGAGGCCGGGGTACTTTTTAATGTGGGCAACGCCTCCCCAATGCCGGGCTTGACATGGAGAATCGGCTTTTTCATCCTCCTGCCTCTTGCACTCGCTGTCTTGATCTGGCTTCAATTTCGGTGGGCCGCACTTGTGTGCGTCATCTATGCGACGGTTGGATTGGCGATGGATCTTGCAACTATCGTTCAGTTACCGACGCAAGATCTCAATACGATTCATTCCTTGATCACCAGCGTGATCAGCGGGCTCTTCAACTTCCTTTTGATTGCGTTCGGCGGACGATGGCTTTTGGACGTTGGACAGGAGTCGATGCCTCCAAAATCCCATTCTCCCAGTCCTCCGTCCCCTTCTTGAGCGGCCATGTCCTAGTCCCAACAAATCCCGCCTCCTTCAGCCACTTCACCGTCTCAGAGACGTGATAAGTATTTCCGCCTGTCGTAAACAACAGCATCGACACGGCAAATAAACTTGCCTCTGTCGGATGTAACCCTTCGCGATCGTGCAGAAACGCATCTTGGATGATCAATCGTCCACCCGGAGCCAACGCAGCAAAGGCTCGACGAAAGATAGCCTGATTATCTTCGGGAGAGTAGATGTGCAGCACATTTGAATACCAGATCACATCGTAGGTTCCGGAGATCGGCTCCTTTGAAAAATCGAGTGAGAGATAGGAAAGTCGCCGTCCTGCTCCGTGAGTACCGGCGATCTCTTTCGCCACCGCAAGGGCTGCCGCTCGGTCGCAGACGGTGGCGTGAAGCCTCGGATTCCGATCCAGAAACGCCATGGCATAGGTTCCAGGTCCTCCGCCAAGATCGAGCAGCCTCCGAGCTCGGCCAAGGCGAATTTGAGCTGCAATCGCCGGGGCAATCTCTAACGTCCGGTGATGCATGGCCCAGGTGAATTGCCCGCGGTAGTTCGGGGGATCAGGAATATGATGGTCTATCGGCAATCCGCTCCGAACAGACTCCAATAGTCGGCCCCAATCTTGCCAGTGAGTCTGCATGAGCGATAAGTAACCGCCCCGATAGGCACGATGGTTCCGATTCAGCGCAGTCGCGCTCAGTCGACTGTTCTTAAAGAGGGGTCCTTTTTTCTGGAGTATCCCGACCGCCGCAAGATTCCGACAGAGAACGCTCAACCCCCGTTCGCTGACCTTGAGCTTCCGAGACAGATCGGAGATCGTCCATGATCGGTCCCCGATAACCGTAAACAGATTAAGCTCCAAACCGGCTAACAACACACGAGGCAACCGATAGGCAGAGATGGCATCACGGAACTCCTCGAATGTCGTGATCCGCAGACTCACGATGTCCTTCCGATTTCTCGGCAGCACCAACGGAGGAGATCTTCAAGTTTTGTACGATTCTGAAGATCGACTGCCCTGGAAAATGTGACGGCCACGAATTCATCGGTCGTCTCGTTCTCCTCGACAAACCCAGATTGGAGCAGAAGTGCCCGATACTTGTTGACTGCCGGTTGGAGGAAATACTTGACCTGCTTCGCAACCTCATCGGTTCCTAAATCTTCAGGCGTCCCATCCGACATCAACGCCATGACATCTTCCATCGCCACACCATACTGGCACACAACCGTACCTTCCGGTCTGACCTCTAGGAGCCAGCCCTCCTTTCCTAAATCCATAATGAGCGGTCCGTTGGGTTCCAATTCATAGAAACCCGGCAAAGACCGACGTAGGTCGTGACGAAGTTGTGTCCAAGCTGAATGGACTGTCTCGGTCATGCGGACCTTGGTTGGTGAGCTTGGAGTGGAAATTGCTGCAGGAGGCGGGTACGCAGTACTCTCAGACGCTGAGTATTTTCTTCAAGTTTGGGTAAGCTATACTTCCGATCCATGTCGACAACCAGCTCAAGCAGGTTTGATGCCTCCTGCAAGCGGCCCATCTCCTCATAACATTGAGCCAACACATATCGAGCGCCACCTGCACGGAGTTCATCACGCAGTCGTTCGGCGATAGATTGGCTGGTCTGACAACAGGCGATGGTTTCCTCATAGCGTTGTTGCATCAAGAAGGTGCGGCCTATCATGCGCCACGCGTCCGCAACACCGCCGAGGTTAGCCAATCGCTGCATCAACGCCAACGATCGTTCATAAAACTGGATGGCCTCGTCAAACTGTCCGGTTTCCCGGGCTACTAACCCAAGGTCAGAAAACAACACAGCTTGAGCAGCGTCATCTTGGGTCTTCATCATGAGGTCGAGGGCTTCCAGATAATAGGCTCGCGCCAAAGTCCATTCACCGGCGTCGGCTCGGAGATTCCCTAAATTAGCCAACGTTGTTCCAATCCCCTTTTCGTCTCCAAGAATCTTCTGCAGTTCCAGGACTTCTTGATAATGCACCTGAGCGGAATCTCGACGCCCACTGACCGCACAGATGTTCCCAAGATTCCCAAGCGTTGCAACCAACGCCCGCTGGTCGCCGGTAATCCGGTCGCACTCCAACGCCTTGCTGTAACAGACGTAGGCCTCAGTGTAGTACCCTCGAGAAAAATGTTCGTTCCCTTGACGGTTTAATTCACCGGAGAGTCCGTTCCGCAGCGTCATGAGGACCCCACTAACAGATGCGCCACTTGCTGCTTCGCACCAGTAAAAATCGAATCGCCGTCTCCGACCAAAAGGCTGTCAAAGTTGTACTTCAGGAGGCGCCCAAGACCTTCCTTCGCTTTTTCAACGTCGGCATACTTTTCAGCAGGCAGTAATCCTACGGCACCTGGGGGTTTGCCGATCAGTGCATCTCCCACAATCATAATCCCCCGCCCTCTATCAATGAACAAAGCGGACTCTCCAGGAGACTTCTGATCCTTCAGCTGCAGGGCCCAAATCCCGCCCGGAAGGAGCTCGCCATCTTTGTAGGTCTTTGTCGGCTTCATCTCGGTCAGACCGGCATCAGCGTCCGGCAGATACAATTGACAACCGAACTCACGTTGATACGTTGATGCTTCTCGGAGATGATCACGGTTTGTGATGAGAATGTAATCGATCGGCGCGTGACGCCGAACAGTCGCGCTGGCCTCACCGGACATCGGAGGTGGGTCGACCAGAATCTTGTGCTCACCGATCGTCAAAAAGAGGCCGTTGAAATTAAGCTGCTTCTCGTCTGAAAACCACGACCACTGCCAGATACCGGGCAAGATTTGTTTCATGTCAACACACAGCGTCTTACCGAATGAAATTCATGACACGACACAGGACTTATAGAGCTGCAAGCGCGTCTTGAATCGTCTTCGTGACTTTGGTCTGGATGCTTGCCTCATTAGGTAAATCAATCATGTCGTCTTCAGGTACCGTGATAAATCTTCGGTTAGCCGCCTTCGTCAAGGAGATCAGGAACATGCTATTGGATGGAGTGGTCGGGATCACGACTTGCACGGACCCGTCAATGCTCTGCACCACTTCCATAAATTTTCGTTTTCCGGCCTCTAATTCATCTTCGTCCATGTTCCCCTCTTGTTCCAGACCACAGCCTGACTCGCTACATTTTATCTGTCCTGCTCTCAACTAGCTTGTCCACCTCCGCGATAATCACCTCGGCTGCAGCCAGCTCCATGTTCCCGACCCGTTGCCAGCGGATAATACCCTGCTGGTCGATCACGTACACATTGGGAATAAACTTGCCCCCGCCGTAGAGCTTGTCCGTGATCTTATCGGGGTCCAGAAGATACGGATAGGTCACCTTGACTGGGAAGCCGGACAAGAACTCACCGACTTCTCGTTTCCCATTACCCGATGAATTGACCCCAAGCACTGCCACATTCTTACCTTGCGTAGACTCATGAACCCTTTGCAATGCGCTCCCTTGCACCATACATGGGTCACAGATGTGAAAGAGTCCAAGCACGATGACTTTGCCTTTATAGGAATCGAGCGACATCGCTTCTCCCGTAACAGCGGTAAGGCCGAATACCGGTGCCTTCTCTCCTATCTGGAAGAGACCTTCGGCATAAACGGCTGGGCCGCTCAGGGCCGAGACTACCAGCCATCCCAGCGCGAATACCATCGGTATCATGTTCACCTCCCTTTCGAGAGAATCCCATACCATCGACACCAAGAAACCCTGATCATGCCGACGAACGGCATCCTACCATGACAATTTTTGAGGCAGCAACCACGCTGAAAGATCGCCACTAGTCCGTAGAAGAGCTCTCTCGCTGATTCAACATGTCTTCAAGTTGTTCTTTCGCATGGCCCTCAAATCGAACAAACTCGAGTCCAAATCGATCCTCTTCTTGCCAACGAACGATGGCAAGAGCAATGGTGATGGGAGGCCTGGCACTGGGGGGATTCAGACGAAGGGATACATGTACTCCAATGGGGAATTGGCCGGGACTCTCGACTTCACATCCGGTAATCGTCAGATTCATCACGATTCCTTGGGCGATCCTTCCCTCACTCGTGACCACAGCAGGATAGTCGACCGATATGCGAGGTCGCCCTCTTGGCTGCGGCGCATTTGGATTGTTTTCGGAAGAGGTCATATATCCGTACAGAACTCTCTCAGCGCGCTGCCTCAAAGAGCCCAAGCTGAAGTTCTTCTGCGCGGGTGAAGGGGATTGGATAGCGCTCTGTGAAACAGGCGGTGCAGTATTCAGCGGGCGTCCGTGGAGTGGACTTCAGCATTCCGTCAAGGCTGAGATAGGCCAGGCTATCAGCGGTGATGTATTTTCGAATCTCCTCGATGGAATGCTCTGAGGCGATGAGTTCCTTCTTCGTCGGCGTGTCGATCCCGTAAAAGCAAGGCGACAGAATCGGCGGTGAGCTGATCCGCATATGGACTTCTTTGGCTCCAGCTTGCCGAATCATCTTGACGATCTTACGACTCGTTGTGCCACGAACCAACGAATCATCGATGACGACGACCCGTTTCCCATCCAGCACTTCCGGCACGGCATTCAACTTCACCTTGACACCAAAATGGCGAATCGATTGCTCCGGCTCGATGAACGTCCGCCCGACATAGTGGTTGCGAATCAATCCGGTTTCAAACCTGACTCCTGCACCTTCGGAATAACCGAGTGCCGCCGGCACGCCGGAGTCCGGAACAGGGATCACCACATCAGCCGGCACCCAGGACTCGCTCGCCAACTGTCGCCCCAACGCTTTACGGATGGCATAGACGGCATTAGCCCCGAAGATTCGGCTGTCCGGCCTCGCAAAGTACACATATTCAAAGACACACATAGCCGGATCTTTCTTCGGAAACGGATGGTGGCTATCGAGTCCTTGATCGCTGATCACGATCAGTTCACCCGGTTCAACCTCACGGACATACTCGGCATCCAACAAATCGAACGCACAGGTTTCGGACGCGACAATCCAACTGCTCCGCAGACGGCCGATACACAAGGGGCGAAGCCCGTAGGGGTCACGTGCGGCGATGAGACCGTTGTCGGTCATCAACACGACCGAAAATGCCCCTCGGACCTGGTTCAACGCATCAATGATTCGTGCAAGGAAGGAACCAGCACGCGAATGCGCGATGAGGTGAATAATGACCTCGCTGTCCGATGTCGATTGAAAGATCGCCCCGTAGGCCTCCAACTCGTGTCGAAGCATCTGAGCGTTGATGAGGTTTCCGTTGTGAGCTAACGCGAGGTTGCCTAATGCGAAGTTGACGGTGAGCGGTTGCACATTCTTCAAATCGTTCCCACCAGCGGTTGAGTAGCGATTATGCCCGATCGCCATGTGCCCAGGCAGCTTCTCCAACACTGATTTATGAAAGATATCGGCAACCAGCCCCATACCCTTCTGTATGGAGAATTGCTCCCCATCGCCCGCCGCGATTCCGGATGCCTCTTGCCCACGATGCTGGAGGGCATACAGGCCCAAATAGGTGAGATTGGCAGCCTCCTCATGGCCAAAAACCCCAAAGACGGCACATTCGTCGTGAAACTTATCGGGCGATATCATCGGGAGTTCGCGGTTCATAACCCCTCGCCATCTGATCCACTCAACTACGCTTCATGGACCGTTCGTTCTAGGGAGAAGGCCCACCGGTCATGCAGCGTCGCAACCGGCTGATCAATTACTTTTTCCGTGGAATGTTCATCCCCCACATACATGATCAAACGGTTTCCTGAAATCGACCCAATCACTTCAACAGGCACCCCATGCTGAGTCGCCCGGTCAAGAATGGATTGACGGTTGACCGGCTTGGCAGATATCACGACTCTTGACTGACTTTCGCCGAAAAGAACGGCGTCTTTCCTCAGCCGGCCTCTCGTCAATTTTACCACAGCGCCTAGATGCTGCTCGGCTCCGGACATGCAACATTCAGCCAAGGTAACGGCAAGACCGCCTTCCGAGCAGTCGTGTGCGGACTGAATCAACCCCTCATGAATCAGTGAAAGGACACAGTCGTGCAACGCCTTTTCCTTCTCGAGACTCAGGTATGGCGGTGATCCCTGTTCGCGTGCGTGAACGACTTTGAGATATTCAGTCCCGCCCAAGTCCTCCCGCGAGGTACCAAGCAAGAGGACATCGTCCCCTTCCTCCTTGAACCACTGAGTCATCGTTCGTTCTGAATTCTCGATCAGCCCCACCATGCCCAACATCGGGGTGGGATAGATCGAAAGCCCGTTGGTCTCGTTATAAAAACTCACGTTCCCACTTACAATCGGGATCTGGAAATGCTCACAGGCGTCTTTCATCCCTTCGATCGCCATCACGAACTGCCACATGATATCGGGACGTTCCGGATTCCCGAAATTCAAGCAATCGGTCAGACCGATTGGAATTGCGCCGGAACAGGCCAGATTGCGCGCTGCCTCAGCCACAGCAAGCCGAGCTCCTTCGTAGGGGTGCAGGAGACAATAGCGACTGTTGCAATCGACCGTCATAGCCACGGCCTTATTCGTCCCCTTGATCCTTAACACCGCTGCGTCCGAGCCTGGGCGAACCAGGGTGTTTGTACGCACCATATGATCATACTGCTCATACACCCACCGTTTACTGGCGATGGTCGGCGATTCCAATAAGGCCAGCAACGCCGCGTTCGCATCTTTTACATCGGGGATGGCATCGTAATTCAGGTTCGTCAACATATCCTGGTAAGAGGGTGGCTGGTAGGGCCGTTCATACCGCGGACCATCATCAGCCAGCGCTTTGGCCGGGATTTCGGCGACAACCTTCCCTTGGTCCTTCACACGCAAGATTCCATCTTCCGTTACCTTCCCGACCACCGCTACATCCAAGTCCCATTTTCGGCAAATGGCGACACATTCATCTTCCTTGCCCGCTTTCGCAACCATCAACATCCGTTCTTGGGACTCGGACAGCATGATCTCGTAAGGCGTCATTCCCGGCTCACGTCGAGGCACCTCGGTCAGATCCAGTTCGATCCCATTTCCCGCCCGCGAAGCCATTTCGCAAGAAGAGCTGGTCAGACCTGCAGCACCCATGTCCTGAATCCCAACCAGCACATCGCCTTCCATCAATTCGAGACAAGCTTCCAAGAGCAATTTCTCAGTAAAGGGATCGCCGACCTGCACCGTGGGACGCTTCTGCTCGGATTCATCATCGAATGAATCCGACGCCATCGTCGCCCCATGAATTCCATCTCGGCCCGTCTTCGAGCCGAAATAGATAACGGGATTACCGACCCCCGCCGCGGTGCCGCGGAAGATCTTGTCTTTGTGGGCCACCCCCAGACAGAACACATTGACCAACGGATTGAGCGCATAGATGTCGTTGAACACGATCTCCCCGCCCACCGTCGGAACTCCCATGCAATTCCCGTAACCGGCAATGCCGGAGACGACTCCTCTCATGAGGTGACGACTTTTCGGCGTGTGCAATTCTCCGAACCGCAATGAGTCAAGCAACGCAATCGGCCGCGCCCCCATCGTAAAGATGTCGCGCAAGATACCGCCTACCCCCGTAGCCGCCCCTTGATAGGGCTCGATAAACGATGGGTGGTTGTGTGATTCCATCTTGAACACTACGCACAACCCATCACCGATATCGATGGCTCCGGCGTTCTCGCCCGGCCCCTGCACCACACGAGGTCCGGTCGTGGGCAGTTTCTTCAGGTGCACACGGGAACTTTTATAGGAACAATGCTCGGACCACATGACGGAAAACAAGCCGAGTTCTGTCAGGTTTGGCTCACGCCCGAGTATCTGAACGATTTTTTGGAATTCATCGCCCGTCAGATTATGCTGAGCGATGAGATCTTTGGTGATAGGCGGCATGCTGGCCTACATCATGCCTTAGCACGCAGGATGGCAAAACATGTTATCGAATGGCCTGGGCTGTCGAGACGACACGTTGCGATATGCATGTCACAGATGAGAACAGTTTACGGCACCGCTGGCGAGGCACCACAGGTGCCCCGCCAGCCCGTTGCACTCAATTAGGAAGATTGCACGCCTGATCAATGCACTTCGACTGTCACGGAGGCTTCCGCGGCTAACGTCTCGTGATCCTTATCGGCTGCCACGACCTTAATTTCATGAGTTCCAGGGGACATCCCCTTGACGGTCTTCTTATCCCATCCCTTTTGATATTCCCCGTCCACAAAGCAATGGGCGTGGGTTGCCTTGCTCCCCTTCGTCAGTTCATAGACCAGTTCAATATCTTTCCCCACCGTGGACCCAGCCGCAGGACTCGTGATCG
The DNA here is from genome assembly GCA_016715825.1 of Nitrospira sp. Lineage (NCBI taxonomy): Bacteria > Pseudomonadati > Nitrospirota > Nitrospiria > Nitrospirales > Nitrospiraceae > Nitrospira > Nitrospira sp. Next base: position 387,755 of record JADJXO010000013.1, read on the forward strand.
TGATCTTGCTGCCGTCATCCACCGCTGCAAACCCATTGATCCCCATCCCCAATGTCAACACCCCAACTGCCGCCAATGCTACTGCTACACGCTTCATCTCTACCCTCCTGATTTATGATGAAAGAACTATGGGACGATCCACTCCAACTGACATAATACTTTACCGTGGCCACTTCCCATTCTTCAATCCTCCGGACAACATTCATAGGGGCAGGGTGAAAGAAACGTTCACCGGACCGCAGACAACGTTTTCCCTTCCCACGATGCCATCATCGACTGAAAGATCGCACGCCCGTCCTCGTTGCCCAACATCGCCTCTGCGCAACGTTCTGGATGCGGCATCAGGCCCAGGACGTTGCCTTCTGTATTGCGAATGCCTGCGATATTGTCAAGGGAGCCGTTTGGGCACGCCTCAGGTATCACGTTCCCATCAGGCGTGCAATAACGAAACACCACTTGCGCGTTGGCCTGAAGGCCGGCTAACGTCACCGGATCGGTGTAGTAGTTTCCGTCCGCATGAGCGATGGGGACCTTAAGCACCTGACCGGATTTGCAGCGATTGGTAAAAGAAGTGGCCGCATTTTCAACCTTGATATAGGTTTCCCGACAGATGAAGTGTAGGGACCGATTGCGCAACATGGCACCGGGCAACAAACCCGCTTCCAGCAGAATTTGGAAGCCATTGCAAATCCCAAGCACCAATCCGCCTTCCAAGGCAAATTGCTTCACCGCTTGCATGACCGGAGAAAACCGCGCGATCGCCCCTGTACGAAGATAGTCTCCGTACGAAAACCCGCCTGGCAGGATCACCGCATCCAGTCCGGCCAGGGAGGACTCCTTATGCCACACCATACTCACATGTTGTCCAAGCACATCTCGAAAAACATGCTGACAGTCGTGATCGCAATTACTACCTGGGAAAACAACAACGCCGATGTTCATCATCGTCTCGACTTGGCTTCTCTGAACGCTCATGCGCTCAGTTCATACTGATATTCCTCAATGATCGTGTTCGCGAGCAGCTTCTCGCACATCGATTTCACCTGAGTTTCGGCCTTTGCCCTGTCCTTCTCATCCAGATCCAGTTCCATGTACTTGCCGACACGGACATTCGTCGCATTCTTAAATTCCAGGGAGTCCAGCGCATGTTCAATCGCCTTGCCCTGCGGGTCGAGAATCCCCTGCTTGAGTGTGACATGAATTTTAGCTTTCACTCTTGACTCCTCTGATCAATCGCGTTGGTCTGGCGATCGACATACTTCTTGATCCACAAAATCGCCGCCACGGTCAGCCCCCCGGCAAATACCAAACCGATGAACGCCCAACGCCAGGGCGATTCGTTCAACCGATACGCCATGACCCCGATGATCGCCGCCCAGACCACCACCGACGCAATCAGGCCATAATTCAAGTACGCCCGTAGCATCCTTCTTCTTCCCTCATCCGCACACGCGTCTCAATACTTCCTGATAGGCCTCTTCGATCCTTCCCAGATCCTTCCGAAACCGATCCTTGTCCATCGACTCACCGGTCGTCATGTCCCAGAATCGGCAGGTGTCCGGAGAAATTTCATCAGCCAGGATCAGCTTATTGTGAAAAACCCCAAACTCGAGCTTGAAATCGACGAGCTGCATCTTCCGCTCGGCAAAAAACGGTCTAAGAACCTTATTCACTGCGTGACCCAGCTCACGGAGCTCGCGCAAGACGCCTGGTGTGGCGATATTCAGCAGCCGGAGATGATCATCATTCACAAGCGGATCTCCGAGCGCGTCGTCCTTATAATAGAACTCCACAAGCGCCGGGTCTATGCGATTCCCTTCTTTCAGACCAAGCCGCTTAGCCAAACTCCCAGCGACCACGTTTCGTACGACCACTTCGATCGGTACAATTCTGACCTTCTTTGTGAGCATCTCTCGATCATTCAACCGCTCGAGGAAATGCGTACGAATACCGTTTTGCTCTAGCAGATGGAACAGCCGTTCAGACACCCGATTGTTGACCACCCCTTTATCGACGATATTCCCGCGTTTCTGTGCGTTGAATGCGGTCGCATCGTCCTTAAAATACTGTATAACCTGGTCAGGGTTTTCCGCTAAAAAGATCTTCTTTGCCTTCCCCTCGTACAGCAGCGTACCGGTCGTCATGGTCGAACCTCGCTGATTCCTTTCACTGTGCCAACACTTCGATAACCTGGTCCACTGATTGGACCGTCCCGAGCAGTAGCGGGTTTCCGAATTGGCGCGTATAGCTGAACTCCTTCACTTTCTGAAGCGACAACACAAGACCATGAAAGTCTTCCAGACTGGATGTCTCAAAGTAGGTGATGAAATCTATATCGTCAAGACCGCCGGAGTGATAGAGCTTTCGTTTGACCGTTTTGAGAAATGGCAGCGCCACGGCCGTATGTTCCTGCATCAGCGCCGTCCGTTGCTCCTGATCCAGCTCCCACCATTCAGCTGACTTTTTGATTGGGATGACAATGGCATAAGGCTTCTCACCGGTCTCGCTCGACGCTTTCAAATCCCCCCTCAATTGATCCGAGAATCCGGGAACATAATTCGGTTTCTTCGTCAGTCCGTGCATCACCCTGATGCCTGTCAAATGTTTCCCGAACGGGCTACTCTGGAGATCGAGAAGAAACTCCTGCGTATCGCGCAACTCTTTCGCATGAATCCGAAATAACAGATCGGCCTGGCCGGAAAGCCCTCGAAGGAGATACACATCGATCGCCACATTCTCCCGGTGCTGCTCAACCACCCCCTTCAGGGTCGCTAATCGAGCGATGCGCGTCGAAGGTTCTAATCTGCCCCATTCATCAGCGAGCCCAAACGCGGCAAACGTCCCGTAGACCCCTGCCTCGGCAAGGAGCCTCTCACGATCGACCTCTGCGTGGAGAGGAGCTATCCCAATGCCAAGCACCCCCCAGAGCAAGACCAGAGTGATGATATGACGTCGAGCGATCACCGGCTGTTGCCCTTCTTTGCACCGCGCGCCCGTCGTTGTGTTCGTCCGAATACCCGCTGATAGATCCGATCCAGGTGGCGAAGATAATACTTGGGGTTGAAACAGGTTGAAATCTCTTGCTTGGTGAGATGGCGTGAAATGAAAGGATCGTTGTTCACAAGGTCCTGCAGCCCGCCGCCGCCTCTCCAAGACGTCATCGCATGACGCTGAACCGCCTCATAGGACTCTTTTCGCTGAGCCCCCTTCTCGACCAACGCCAACAGCAGTCGCTGGGAGTAGACAAGTCCCCCTGTCAATTCCAGATTTCGCCTCATTCGATCCGGATAGACGACCAAGTGGTCGATAAGGTCCGTGACCTTGGCCAGCATGTAATCGACCAGAATGGTGCTGTCCGGCATGATGATCCGCTCAACGGATGAATGGCTGATATCGCGTTCATGCCAGAGCGCAACGTTTTCCATCGCGGCTAAGCTGTTCGCGCGAACCACTCGAGCCAGACCGCAGAGATTTTCGGAGATGATCGGGTTTCGTTTATGCGGCATCGCCGAGGATCCCTTTTGACCTTCGGAGAAAAACTCTTCGGCTTCGAGCACTTCCGTCCGTTGGAGATGACGAATCTCCGTGGCAATTTTCTCAATACTTGCGGCAAGCAGCGCGAGCCCCGTCGCGTAGGATGCATGACGATCCCGCTGAACAACCTGATTCGACACCGGATCTGCCTGTAGGCCGAGTTTCTTACAGACATACTCTTCGATCTCAGGCCCCTGATGCGCGAACGTCCCCATCGCACCGAGAGTTTTCCGACGGCGATGTCCCTCGCACCTGCCGCAACCGCTCTTGATGGCGACGTACCTCCTCGTACCAGAGCGCCAGCTTCAGACCGAACGAGATTGGTTCGCCATGAATGCCGTGCGACCGCCCCACCATCACTTGGTTTCTTGTAGCGAAGGTTTCAACACGCCAAGCAACCCCTCAACGCCAGCCAAGATCAGATCCATCGCCTCGGTCATCTGGACGGCGAGGGAGGTGTCGACGATATCGGAGGACGTGAGTCCCATGTGAAGATATCGATGTTCCGGCCCGACCGTGTCCATGAGCGATTCAAGAAACGCGATCACGTCATGCTTCGTCACCTGTTCAATTTCGGCGATACGCTCGACGTTAATCTTAGCCTTCTTCCTGATTTTGTCCGCCGTGCCACGCGGAGCCTGTTTGGCTCGTTCAAAGGCCGCACACGCGTGCAGCTCAACGTCCAACCAGATCTCATACTTATGGTTGAGGTCCCAGATGGCCTTCATCCGGGGCGTGTATAACGCTCAATCATGATCAGCTCTCCTCCAAATTGCGCGATCCGGCGACGCTCGCTTCTCAGCGAGTCGAGAATCCGTTGCCAATACCTTGTCCAGCACGGCGTTCACGAACTTTGAGGCGTCTTCGTCACCAAACCGCTTGGCGAGCTCGATGGCTTCATCCATCGCCACTTTCGCAGGCACGTCATCCAACCACAGCAACTCATACAGCCCGGCTCGTAGAATATTGCGGTCAACGACCGGCATGCGACTCACTTTCCAATTCGTCGCATACTTGCCGATCAAGGTGTCGAGTTCGCGCTGATGCTCAACCACACCACGGACTAACTGCTCAGCGAAGGCTCTGGACTCATCTGATACAGAGTATTCACGCCAAAACTCATCGAGAGGGAGATCAACCTTCCCATGAATGTCATGTTGAAAGAGAATCTGCAAAGCTCGCTCGCGGGCTTGATGACGGGCTCCCATGGCTACAAGGGTAACAGGCTGACAAGGCTACAAGTTGACAAGGTAAGGTAAGAGGTCAGCGGATGGCCACGATATCACAGCTCCGCTACGCTTGCTCGTCCCGCTTGCCAGCTCGGGCTTGCAGCCCGTGCCTTCTCAACATCCTCATCACCCTTACCATCTCGATCGCGGACTTTGCAGCCTCACCGCCACGGTTGAGTTTTTTGGGATCCGCCCGCTCTTCGGCCTGCGCAACGGTTTCGGTGGTCAATACGCCGAAGATCATGGGGACGGCACTATCCAATGCCGCTTGACCAATGCCCCGGCTGACCTCTGAGCACTGATGTACTCAAAGTGGGGCGTATCTCCACGAATCACAGCGCCCAAACAGATTACGGCATCAACACCACCAGCTGTGGCCATGGTCTGTGCGACCAGCGGAATCTCGAACGCCCCCGGACACGCACGACTTGGATGGCATCCTTCCGACACCATGGTTCCCAAGGCCTCCACGCAGGCACGAAGTAACATACCGGTAAGCGTTGGTTGAATTTCGCCGCGACAATACCGAACCTCAATCCCGCTGCTGACCGGCCCACCTGTCGATGTGTCCTCATTGAATAATAATTCTGTCCTCTGTTATGGACGAGGGGTTGATCCGATGGACGCCCTTCAGACCTTTTTAAGCAAGTGCCCTAACTTCGCTTTTTTCGTCCGGAGATACCGCACATTCGCAGCTCGCGGGAGGATCTCGATGGGAACCCGCTCGACAACCTTGAGACCATATCCTTCGATCCCGACGATCTTTCGTGGGTTGTTCGTGATCAATTTAATCTGGCGGAGGCGCAGGCTCGCGAGTATTTGAGCGCCCACTCCATAGTCGCGGAGATCCGCCTTAAACCCGAGTCGGAGATTGGCTTCCACCGTATCGCTGCCCTGATCTTGTAAGCGGTACGCCTTGATCTTATTCAGCAACCCGATTCCCCGGCCTTCTTGATTCAAGTAGAGCAGCACCCCTCGCCCTTCTTTCTGAATGATCTCCATCGCGGCATGCAATTGATCCCGGCAGTCACAACGGAGCGACCCCAACGCATCAGCGGTCAGACATCCAGAATGGACACGGACAAGGGTCGGCGTTCCACCATCGACGTCCCTTGACCAAAGCAATATGGGTCACTCCATCGATCTGATTCTCGAATGCGACCGCTTCAAATTCGCCGAAAGTCGTCGGCAACCGTGCGCTCGTCACGCGCTTGACGAAGGTTTCTCGCTTCATGCGGTATTCAATCAACGCCTTCACGGTCACGATCTTCAGTTTATGGAGTTTGGCAAACCTCGTTAGCTCGGGAACCGGGCCATGGTCCCGTCGGCGTTCATGATCTCGCAGATCACCCGGCGGGCCGCAGGCCGGCCAACCGAGCCAGATCGACCGATCCTTCCGTTTGTCCGGCGCGTCGGAGCACCCCACCTTTTTGCGCTTTGAGCGGGAAAACATCCCCGGGCCGCGCGAGATCACTCGGCTTCGATTTTGGGTCGATCGCCACGTGAACCGTCGTCGCCCGATCCGCGGCTGATATCCCCGTCGTAATGTCTTTTCGCGCATCGATCGACACGGTGAAGGCCGTCCCGAACGTGGCCGTGTTTTCCGAAGCCTGCTGGGGCAGCTGCAGTTCTTCGACACGCTCCGGTGTCAGGGCCAGGCAAATCAGCCCGCGCGCATGTTTGGCCATGAAGTTGATGGCCCGTGGGTGACCTTTTCAGCGGCCATGACGAGATCACCTTCATTTTCCCGGTCTTCGTCATCGACCAAGATAATGAACTTTCCCCTTTTTTAATATCTCGAATGGCGTCTTCGATGTGATTGAATGGCGTCGGCATAAGGGAACAATTTAGCATTTCAGACTGAACCTTGAATATGGCTTTTTGAGAGGGGTGCTCACGCGTCGGGAGAGCCTCAGGAGGAGAGCTCGGCCGGCGACGACCTGTCGCTCCGCAACGCGACCATCACCGTCCCCCAGGCACACACTGTAAACCCTGCGAAGAGCCAGAGTCCAAGTTCGTAGCTGCCCGAGAATCCCTTCACGGTGCTGATGAGGATCGGCAACAGAAAACCGCCGACGGCACCGGCAGCACCAACCACACCGGACGCCAATCCGATGTCCGCGGGAAACCACCCGGCGACGAGTTGAAACACCACACCGTTACCGAATCCCATCGCTGCTGTTGCCACGACCATCATCGCGATAGCCATCAGATGCGAAGGGCTGACCACCGCCACCACTGCCCCGCAATGACCGGCAGCACATAATAAAGCGTCCGTAGCCCCCTTGCCCGATCCGCCACATAACCGCCGACCGGACGAATCATGCTGCCCATCAGCCCGCAGAGTGCGGCAAGCACCCCAGCCTGAATGGCATCGACACGATACACCTCATGCAGCAACAGCGGCAGAAGGCTGCACAGACCCACGAAACCACCGAACGTGACCGCATAGAGAAAGCAGAGCCAATAGGCTGAACGCTGGCGAACTAATCGCGCCGCACTGTGCCACCATGTCACTGTCTGGAGTCCTGAAACCGGCGCTGTTGGCGGCACGGCCATGCCAAACACCACCAATGTCGCTGCAACCACCCCGGCCATGATGCCACAGACCTGGTGCCAATCCGTCGCCGCAGCCCAGCGCGGCGCCAAGAAGAAAATGAGCACGGTGCCGATATTTCCCGATGCGACAAGACCGAGCACGAATCCTTGCGCCGGCGGCGGGTACGCACGGCTCGCAATAGGGAGCGTCACAGAAAAACTCGCGCCCGCCACGCCGAGGCACACTGAAAAGACCAGTGCGTCTCCATACCCGGTCACACCAAGCCAGCCCCAGCACAACACCAGCAACTCCGCCACGAGAATGGCGAGCGCAGTGGACCGCGCACCAAGCCGATCCGCACTCCACCCGGCTACCATCCGCAACACAGCCCCGCCGAGCAACGGCAAGGACACCAACCAGGCGAGCTCTTGCTCACTGAGCTGCAAGGCCTGAGCGAGCGAAAGACTCATTGCCGCAGCAAGCAGCCACACCATGAAGCTGACCGTCAGATGCAGCCAGGCCCCCACCAGAGGGGCCAATGACCGCTCCTGAGAATGTGCCAGATCTCGGACACGCCCGGCCTCCAGATTGTCCAGCACTATAGGGAGCCCTGTTCACGGGTGCAACAGATGCCAGCCCTTAATCCACATCCACACAATCGATTCGAAGCAGTTTTCAGCATTGTTGCTGCCTAGGATTCTGGTGTAGTCTGCCTTTTCATGCCCATCGGTGACGAGACCAACACCGTCCCGGACGAGCCTGAAGACGTGGAGCCCTCTCCGGCTGAGCTACAGGACATCCAAGCCAGCGCCGAACTGAGTCCCCTTCCCGATCAGGAAGCGAGCCCGCGACTCGATACCACGGCCGTCGTCCCGGTCACAGCCCTCCAGCAATACCTCGCCGAAGTACGCCGATACCCCTACCTCACAAAGGAAGAGCGTCAACTCCTTCAGGAGTACCAGGCGCACGGCAGCCGCGAAGCAGCGGTCAAGCTCATCACCGGCTAACCTGCGGGTCTCCGTCTCAATCGCAGCCGAATATCTTCATACCGGTGCCGATCATATGGATCTGATTCAAGAAGGCAACGTCGGCCTGATGCATGCCATCAAGAAATTTGACCCATCGAAAAACGTCCGGTTCTACGCCTATGCCGCCTGGTGGTCCCGTGCCTATATCCTCCGGTTATCTGCTGCACACCTTCCGACTCGTCAGGTCGGGACGACCCAGGATCAGAGAAAACTCTTCTACAATTTGAAGAAGGAAAAGGCCAAACTTGAACGGGAAGGCTTCGCCCCGGATACGAAGCTGCTCGCCGATCGTCTGAATGTGCGTGAACGCGACGTCGTCGAAATGGATCAACGTCTCGGCAACTGGGAGCTCTCGCTCGATCAGCCGATCGGTGAGGGTTCAGGAAAGCACCCTGCTGGATCTTGCCGTCCCATCAAGAGCCGGCCGATGAACAACTTGCCGATCATCAGCTCAAAACGCTCTTTCGTGCCAAGCTGGCTGAATTTATCAAAACATTGGAAGAGCGGGACGAGGATATTCTGAGAAATCGTATCCTGTCCGCTTCCCCTAACCTGGACGATCTTGGGAATAAATACGGAATTACCAAGGAGCGGACCCGCCAGCTAGAGGCACGCATCATCAAACGCCTCCGCGATTACGTCAAAAAAGACATCAAGGATTTCGACCGACTCCGAACATGACTCTCCCCTTCCCGCTCACCCCCTAAGCACATAGAAAACCACTGGAAGTTCGTCTTCACAATGAGTTACGATACCGAACGTTTTCAAACAGCAAAAATGGCGGGTCGATAAAAATCCCTCGCATCCCCTCTTGACTTGGATAAAGTAAGGACTATCTCTCATACAGTCACAGGCTTCTGGGGTCTCAAGCGAGTTCAACCCAACTACAACCGTCAACACGTCACAAGTTAACTTTCACGAGGAGGGAGGTTCTGTTATGAGCAATGCCACGAAGGAGAAAAACGTCGCGAAGGGGTTCCAGCCCTTGGGTGAACGTGTATTCGTCACGTATACCGAGGAATTAGAGAAGACCGCCGGTGGGATTTATGTACCTGATTCGGCGAAGGAAAAGCCTCAACGAGGCGTGGTCCAAGCGATCGGGAAGAAGGTGGAAAACGTCAAGGTCGGTGATCACGTCCTGTTCGACAAGTATTCGGGCAGCAAGCTTCGCATTGAAGATGAAGAGTGCCTGATCCTCAAGGAAGAAGATATCCTCGGGATCTTCACAGCGTAAGACGCGGTTGTCACAAGCTAGTTCGGTTCTAATACATAAGACAAAAACGGAGGAACGATAATGGCAAAGCAACTCATGTACGGCGATGCGGCACGAGCCGCGATCCTAAAAGGGGTGAACCAGCTCGCAGACGCCGTGAAGGCAACACTCGGTCCGAAGGGTCGAAATGCGATTTTGGATAAGAAGTTCGGCGCACCCACTATCACCAAGGACGGTGTGACCGTCGCCAAGGAAGTCGAACTGAAGAACCCGTATGAAAACATGGGCGCTCAGCTGGTTCGCGAAGTGGCCAGCAAGACCAGCGACATCGCGGGGGACGGCACCACCACCGCCACCGTGCTGGCTCAGGCGATCTTCCGCGAGGGTGCGAAGAACATCACCGCGGGCGCCAATCCGATGGAAATCAAGCGGGGCATCGACAAGGCCGTCGAAGCCATCACCGCCGAGCTCAAGAAGCTCAGCAAGCCCTGCCAAAATAAGACCGAGATCTCTCAGGTCGGCACCATTTCCGCCAACAACGACAAGACCATCGGCGATCTGATCGCGGAAGCCATGGAAAGGTCGCCCAGGACGGTGTCATCGCGGTGGAAGAAGCCAAGGTCGATGACCACCTCGCTGGACGTCGTCGAGGGCATGCAGTTCGATCGCGGATACATCTCCCCTATTTCGTCACCAACGCCGAGCGGATGGAATGTTCGGTGGAAGAGCCGCTTATTTTGATCAACGAAAAGAAGATCAGCAGCATGAAAGACCTGCTTCCGCTGCTCGAACAAGTGGCCAAGATGGGCAAGCCGCTCATCATTCTCGCGGAAGAAGTCGGGTGAAGCCCTGGCCACCCTCGTCGTCAACAAGCTGCGCCCGGCCCTGAACGTCGCCGCGGGTAAAGGCACCGGGCTTCGGCGATCGCCGCAAGGCCATGCTGGAGGATATCGCCATCCTCACGGGCGGCCAGGTGATTTCCGAAGACATCGGCATCAAGCTTGAGAACGTCAAGCTGACCGACCTCGGCCGCGAAAGCGCGTCACGATCGATAAAACAACACCACGATCGTCGAAAGGCTACAGTGACGCAAAAATCGAAAACCGCGTGTAAGCAGATCAAGGCTCAGATCGACGAGACGACTTCCGACTACGATCGTGAAAAGCTGCAAGAGCGGCTGGCGAAGATCGTGGGCGGCGTGGCAGTCATCAATGTCGGCGCTGCGACCGAAACTGAGATGAAGGAGAAGAAGGCCCGCGTCGAGGACGCGCTGCACGCCACCAAGGCGGCAGTGGAAGAAGGGATCGTTCCTGGCGGCGGTACCGCCTATCTCCGCTGCATCAAGGCCCTCGATGGGATCAAGGATGTCCCGTCAGAGCAAAATTTTGAACTCGATATTGTCCGACGTTCGCTCGACCCCGCTCCGACAGATCGCCTCGAATGCCGGTGCGGAAAGCATCGGTGGTCGTTGGCAAGGTTCGGGAAGACAAAAACGCCAGCAGTGGCTGGGCGTTTCACTTCGAGGACGAGGTATGTCGACATGATCAAATCCGGCATCATCGACCCGACCGAGGTGTCGCCTGCGCGTTGCGGAACGCGGCCAGCGTGGCGGGTCTGATGCTCACGACCTGAGTCATGATCGCGAACTCTCCCCGAGAGAAAGAACCGGCCATGCCGGTGGCGGACACAGCCCCGGCATGGAG